>NZ_DJTL01000009.1:0-218246 GCF_002439205.1 Exiguobacterium sp. UBA6309
CTCGTCTTTTCACGCCCTTTCCTGTAGGAAGTGCATGAAACAGTGATTTCTGTTTAAACGAAAAAAGGGCGGCAGAATTAGAATCTGCCACCCTTTTGTTTGTAGAGACTGACTTTTGAGACAGCCCCTTTTTATTAATGTGACGGCGTCGCCGCAAGACGTGCTGCCATCAACTGTTGAATCGTTTCTCGATCGTTCTGATGGAGTAAGTCGACGATCTTACTGCCGACGATGACACCCGCGACTGGTCGACTCAATTGTTTGACGTGTTCCGGTGTACTGATTCCGAAACCGGCAAGTACCGGTACCGGGCTATGGGCTGCGACATTTGCTAAATGTTCTTCAAGTGTCTTATCAAACGTCGTCTGTCCGCCTGTTGTCCCATTGACCGTAACCGCATAAAGGAATCCTTCGCTTTTATCGGCAATCTTTTGAATCCGTTCCATTGGACTCGTCAAGGAGACGAGTTGAACGAGCGCGATATCCGACTTGTCCTCTTGTTCGAAGAACTGTTCGCTCTGTTCAAGTGGTAAATCAGGAATGATCAATCCGTCAACCCCGACTTCGCGACATGTAGCAAGAAACGCCGTTAATCCGTAGCGGAAAATCGGATTCAAGTACGTCATCAAGACGATTGGAACATCGACGGTCTGACGGGCAACGCGAACCGCCTCAAGAACATCCTTCAGTCCGACGTTCGCTTCTAGCGCCCGGAGTCCCGCTTCTTGAATGACTGGACCGTCAGCAACGGGATCCGAAAACGGAACGCCGACTTCAATCGCTGTCGCTCCGGATTCAGCGAGAAACGCTAAGATTTCCGGAAGGCGATCAATCCCTCCATCTCCCCCCATGACGTACGGGATGAAGGCTTTTTCGCCCTTACTTGTAACGTTACGAATCGCTGTTTCTAATCGCATCATTCTTCCCCCTTTAGTGCGTTTCTGACAGTAACGACATCTTTATCGCCACGTCCTGATAAGCAGATAACGAGAATCTCTTCCTTGTCCATCTCTGCAGCGAGTTGAGTCGCATAGGCAATCGCGTGTGCCGACTCGAGTGCCGGGATGATTCCCTCCTTGCGGCTCAACAGCTGTAGTGCTTCGAGTGCTTGTTCGTCGGTCACCGCTTCATACTGAACACGACCGATATCTTTGAGCAAACTATGCTCGGGTCCGACGCCCGGATAGTCAAGTCCTGCTGAGATCGAGTGCGCTTCTTGTACTTGACCATGGGCATCCTGTAAGAGATACATCATCGAGCCGTGCAAGACACCGACCTCTCCTTTTGTCATCGTCGCTGCGTGTTGATCCGTCTCAACACCACTTCCCGCTGCTTCAATGCCGTACAATTTTACGTCCGTATCATCGATGAACGGATGGAACATGCCGATCGCATTACTGCCGCCGCCGACACAAGCGACGATCGCTTTCGGCAGACGCCCCTCTTTTTCGATGATTTGACGTCGTGTCTCTTTTCCGATGACTGCTTGGAAATCACGGACGAGTTGCGGGAATGGGTGTGGTCCGAGAACAGAACCCATCAAGTAATGCGTGTCTTCGACATGTTTGACCCAGTAACGGAGTGCTTCATTGACGGCATCTTTGAGTGTCCGACTCCCTTGTGTGACCGGGATGACGGTTGCTCCAAGTAACTCCATCCGAAAGACGTTCAACTCTTGACGACGGACGTCCTCTTCGCCCATGAAGATGACACACTCGAGGTCGAGCAAGGCACAGACCGTTGCTGTTGCGACACCGTGTTGCCCTGCCCCTGTCTCAGCAACGATTTTTCGTTTCCCCATCCGTTCAGCCAGTAACGCCTGACCAATCGTATTGTTGATTTTGTGGGCACCGGTATGGTTCAAGTCTTCTCGTTTCAAGTAGATCTTTGCGCCACCGATCGTTTGCGTCAAATGTTCGGCAAAGTAAAGTGGTGTCTCACGTCCGACGTATTCTTTCAGCAATTCGTCCATCCGCGCTTGAAATGTTGGATCCTCTTTTACTATTGCATAAGCTTCTTCGAGTTCAATCACCGCGTGCATCAATGTTTCCGGGATGTAGCGTCCTCCGTATTTACCATATTGCCCTAATGTATCCGGTTGTGCGTAGCTCATGCTTCTCTCTCCTTTACGGCATCTGCGAATGCCTGCATTTTGATGGAATCTTTCTGTCCATCCGTTTCGATGCCACTTGAGACATCGACGGCGAACGGGTGATATCGTTTGATTGCTTCTCCTACATTTTCAGCTGTCAAGCCACCGGCAATGAACAGTGGACGATCGGCTTGAATGTCTCGTGACCAGTCGAATGTCTCGCCACTTCCAGCAACCGGTGCGTCGACGAGCACGTACTCCGTCTGTTGCTCTACTTCCGTGATGTCCGTCACGGGAATCGCTTGAATGACGGGAACCGGTAGCTTGCCATCCGGGATGATCCCGTGAATTTGAACGAGATCTAGCGCGACTTGCTCGACCGCGTCGACGACCTGTTGATTAGTCGGGGAGACGAAGACACCGACGACCTGGACCGTACTCGGAATGTCGCGTCTAAGACGCGCCGCCTCTTCTAGCGTGACCTGTCGTTTGCTTTTAGCAAAGACGAAGCCGATGTAGTCCGCTAAGCGAACTGCCGCTTCGACATGTTCTCCTTCCCGGAGACCACAGAACTTAATCCGTGTCATACGCGAACGCCACTCACTTCTCGGATGAAGACTTGTGGATCGTCTGCTCGCATCAATGTCTCACCGACGAGGATCCCGTCTGCACCGGCAGCGTGTAATCGCTGTGCTTCCTCGACCGTCTTGATACCACTCTCACTGATATACCGGACGTCCGGTTGTTTCTGTTCGAGTAATCCGACCGATGTCTGTAAATCGACTTCGAACTTTTTCAAGTTCCGATTGTTGATTCCAATGATTTGTGCACCGATCGCCTCTGCCCGGCGTAATTCCTCTTCGTCATGGACTTCGACTAAGACCTCAAGTCCTTCTGCGTAAGCATACGCATACAAGTCAGCAAGCGTTTCCTGCTCAAGAGCGGCAACGATCAAGAGAATCAACCGTGCCCCATGTGATTTTGCCCGGTCAATCTGAATCCGATCAATCATGAAATCCTTACAAAGCACCGGGATGTCGACTGCTGCAGCGACTGCCGCTAAATCGTCCATCGATCCTTTGAAGTACGTCTCGTCCGTCAAGACAGAGATGACGGTTGCCCCACTCGCTTCATATTGTTTGGCCTGAGCGATGACGTCGACATCGAGTGCGATGGCACCTTTTGATGGCGAAGCTCGTTTGATTTCCGCGATGACGGATAAATCCGCTCCGGCTAGTCGTTGCTTAATCGACGGCTTCAATGCCTCCCGATCAATCCGTTCGACACCAGTTAATTTTAATTGCAGGACTTCTGCTCGTTTCGTTTCGATGATGCGATCTAAGATATTCATCCGATTGCTTCCTCCCTTGTCATTTGTCGTAATTGGTTCAATCGTTCCATCGCCCGTCCTGAATCGATGCTATCTGCTGCTATGGCGATCCCTTCTTCGATCGTCTTCGCTCGATTTGCTGCAAAGAGGGCAATTCCGGCATTGAGTAGGACCGTGTCGCGATAAGCGCCATGCTCGCCACCAAGGACTTGCAGTAAAATCGTCGCATTCTCCTGTGCACTACCTCCACGGATCGCTTCAAGCGGTGCGGTCTTCAGTCCGACTTCCTCCGGATGAAGACTGAAGCGGATCAGCTCACCTTCGTCGAGTAAGACGAGTTGGTTCGTTCCGGCAAGAGACGCTTCATCCATTCCATTCGCACCGTGCAAGACGATCGCCCGCTTTCGTCCGAGTCGGTGCAGTGTCAACGCCATCGTCTCGAGCATATCCTCCCGGTAAATTCCTAATAGTTGTGTCTTGAGCGGGACCGGATTCGTCAACGGACCAATCAAGTTAAAGATCGTCGGAATCCGTAAATCACGTCGGACCTTCATGATTTGCTTGACACGCGGATGCATCCGTTGTGCAAACAAGAAGGCGATTCCGTTTGTCTCGAGTTGCTCTACTAAGTGTTCCGGTGTTGCATCGAGTGAAACCCCGAGTGCTTCAAGTACATCAGCGCTCCCCGTCTTACTTGAGACACTCCGGTTCCCATGCTTCGCGACTTTCATGCCGGCACCGGCTAGAACGAAAGCAGCTGTCGTACTGATGTTGAACGATTGCGAGCCGTCGCCTCCTGTACCGCAGTTATCCATGAAATCACCGGTGACTGGAATGTCGAGCGCGACTTCGCGCATGATCGAAGCGAGACCGGCTAGCTCTTCTGCTGTCTCTCCTTTTGCTTTCAGAGCAACGAGAAAGGCGGCAATTTCGCTATCAGTAACATCTTCGGCAAACAGTTCGCGTGCTGCCTGTTGCATCTCTTCATATCGTAAATGTTTCGCTTCTGCTAATTTCAATAACGTCTCTTTCATCGTTCGTCACTCCTTCGTCAATTCAGTGAATCGTTTAATCATCTGCTGTCCTTGTGGTGTTCCGACGGATTCAGGATGGAACTGGATTCCGAACGTCGGATGCGTCCGGTGCTCGAGTGCCATGATCGTCCGGTCATCCGTTTCTGCTGTGATAACGAGCTCCGTCGGTAAGTCGTTTCGAGCGACGATCAGCGAATGATAGCGCATGACCTCTAACGTTTCCGTCATTTCGTCGAAGAGTTGTCCCGATTGTCGAATCATCGATGTCTTCCCGTGCATGATGACTGGTGCTTCGACGACGCGTCCTCCGAATGCTTCGCCAATTGCCTGATGTCCGAGACAGACACCGAGAATCGGTACTCGACCCGATAATTGACGAATGAGATCGATGCAGATGCCAGCGTCAGCCGGGCGACCGGGACCGGGTGAGAGGATGATGCCGTCTGGTTTCATCTCGCGTAGTTCTTCGATGCTGACCGCATCGTTTCGAATGACGTGAACGTCCGTATAAACGGATGCGTATTGGTATAGGTTATAGGTAAAAGAATCATAATTATCAATTAGGACAATCATTTCCAAACCTCCAGTAGTGATTTCGCTTTGTGTAACGTCTCCTGGTACTCGAGGCGTGGAATCGAGTCGTAGACGATACCAGCCCCTGCTTGAACAGAAGCGACACCATCCTTGATCACCATCGTCCGGATCGCGAGGGCAAAATCCATATTCCCCCGAACATCGAAATAGCCGACCGCCCCGGCATATACTTCTCGTTTCACCTGTTCATACTGGTCAATCAACTGCATCGCTCGAATTTTCGGAGCTCCCGTGACCGTCCCAGCCGGTAAACAAGAGACGAGTGCGTCTGCGCCGGTCTTTCCGTCTGCTAACGTTCCTTCAACGACAGAAACGAGGTGCATGACGTTCTTGAAGCGCTCGATTTGCATGAATCGCGTCACCTCGACGGTACCAATCTGACAAATCCGACCGAGGTCGTTGCGTCCAAGATCGACAAGCATCCGGTGCTCGGCCCGTTCCTTCTCATCGTGAAGCAACTCCTCTGCCAGTCGTTCGTCCTCCTCTTTCGTCTTCCCCCGGCGGCGTGTACCGGCAATCGGATTCGTCGTCACGCGATCCCCTTTGACTTGGACCAAACTTTCCGGGGAGGCCCCGAGTACGATCGCTTCGCCTAAGTCGATATAGAAGAGGTATGGGCTTGGATTGTCCTTGCGGAGCTTCCGGTAAAACTGGAACGGGTCACCTGAGAACGTCGCATCGAGGCGTTGTGAGAGAACCAGTTGGAAGACGTCGCCTTGACGGATATGTCTCTTTGCTTGTTCGACGAGTCCTTCAAACGTCTCTTGATCCATCAACGGTTCATAGACGACATCCCGGAGAGGACGCTCAATATCCGTTCGCTCCCGTGGTTGCTCAAGTTGTGCTTTCCGTTCTGCTAGACGTTGACGTAATTCATCACGATTGGTGATGCCACCGAGCGACGTCTGAATCAAATGAACACGATGTTCGAGATGATCGAACAGGATGATTTGGTCGTATACGGCGAGTAGCGCGTCCGGTAGTTGGCGCGTTCGCTCAGGAACCGCTCCGAGTGTTTCATAGGCGCGCATCATGTCGTAACCGACATATCCGATCCCACCCGCTAAAAACGGAAGGTCTTCTTCAACTCCACCCCGGAGGATCATCTGTTGCATCAGTCGTACCGGATCACCTGTTTCCTGCGTCAATCGACCTGTCGTCAACTGTTCCCGCGTCACGGTCCGTCCCTCTGCGCGAATCATCTCCACCGGATCAACACCGATGATCGAATACCGTCCTTGATCCGTATGCGCGGAACTTTCAAGCAAACATTTCTGTGTTCCGCTCAGTTGTTGAAAAATCATGATCGGCGTCATCTCGTCGCCGTTTAGTTCAAGTTGTTCGATGATAAGTGTATCTGTCTGAACCATCCCTGTTCGCCTCCTGGAATATAAAAAAGTCCCCCACACAGCGTATGCTGCATGGAGGACGATGATCTCGCGGTGCCACCTCTCGATTGGAACGGTTCGACCGTTCCCACTCTGTCTGATGCGTCTAATAAGAGACATCATAGCCTACGATAACGGGGGCATCCGTCGCGACCTACTTCTTCGTTCAGCCACGCTCTCATGAGACCATTCACGAAACCTCGCCGTACGGAAGTCGCACCATTCTTCCGCTCTCTGAAACGCCGATGTTGTCTCGCTACTTAACTCACTCTACGATTTGTTCGATTCGATTGTATACGAAAAGGGTCTTCTCGCCCATTCATGTAGAACATGAAGGACGGGAAGACCCGCGGTACCACCTTCGTTGACGATGCTGACACCGTCCCCTTTGAAACGAACCGGACCGTTGTCCTGATTCGTCGACCCCGATAACGGGAGGAACCCGTCAGAGCCTACTACCCATTGAAGGGATTCGGTCTGAAGCTCAGAAGGCCATTCGCTTGTTGCCCGATACTGATTCGCACCACCCATCAGCTCTCTTGAATCGTTTCACAAGTTACTTCTCTTCGTCTTTGCTATCGTGTGTTGAATTGATTCTTATATTACGATGCTTCTTCTTCCCTGTCAACTGGAAAAACTCAATATAGGGAAAGTTGGTTCGGATCAATCGATTCGAGCGCTTGTTTGACAGTTTGTAGGAACTGTCCGGCAACGAGTCCGTCGAGCACCCGGTGGTCGATCGACATACAGAGGTTGACCATGTCGCGTGCTGCGAACATGCCGTTCACCCAAACTGGACGTTTGACGATTGATTCAACGGATAGAATCGCCGCTTGCGGGAAGTTAAGAATCGGTGCTGATTGGATCGAACCGAATGATCCCGTATTGTTAACCGTAAACGTCCCACCTTGCATCTCTGCAGATGACAACGTGCCGGCTTGTGCCCGTTTCCCGAAGTCATCGATCGCGCGTGCAATCCCCTTGATGCTTAATTCATCCGCATTCTTGACGACCGGTACGAACAGAGCGTCCTGCGTTGCGACAGCAAGTGATAGGTTGATCGCTTTCTTTTGAATGATCTTATCTCCCGCCCATGTCGAGTTCATGATTGGATGTTTCTTCAATCCTTCGACTGTCGCCTTCATGAAGAACGGTAAGAACGTCAATTTGACCCCTTCTTGTTTGAAGAACGCATCTTTATGACGATTACGTGCTTCGACCAAGTTCGTGACATCAACTTCGATCATCAACCAAGCATGTGGCGCTTCGTGTTTCGCGCGAACCATGTTCGAAGCGATCGCTTTACGCACACCGGCAGTTGGAATCTCGATGTCGCCCGTTTCCGTCGGTTGTGGTGCACTGACCGGACGTTTTGGTGCGGATGGTGCTTCTGTTAGAGGCGCTACCGGAGCCGTTTTCGCTTCCGGTTTTGGGTCAGTTGTTTGTGGTGTAGGAATAGCGCCGGACTCAATCAGTTTCAACAAATCTTTCCGAGTAATCCGCCCGCCGGCTCCTGTACCCGTCACTTGTTCGAGATCGATGCCATGCTCACCCGAGAGTTTCAAGACCGCTGGTGAATAGCGTTTTTTCATCGATGTATCAGCCGACGTCGTTTCTTCGACAGCCGGCACTTCTTGTTCGGTCGCCGCGACTTCCGTCGATCCGCCGCTGACTTGCATCGTGACGATCGCGTCACCGACTTGTAACGTATCGCCTTCTTCTGCAAGCAATTTTTCAATCACACCATCAAACGAAGATGGGACTTCTGCCGTTACCTTATCGGTAATGACTTCTGCAATCGGATCATATTTTTTGACAGTATCGCCTGGTTTGACGAGCCACATCGAAATTGTTCCTTCAGTAACACTTTCCCCGAGTTGTGGCATCGTAAGTGTTTCAGTCTTCATCGGTCAGTTCCCCCTTAGTATGCGTGTAACGTCCGGATTTTATCTTCAATTTTCTCGCTTGAGATGTTGAAGAACTTCTCCATCGTCGGAGCGTATGGCATCGCTGGGACGTCTGGACCACAGAGTCGTTCGATTGGTGCATCGAGATCAAACAATGCTTCTTCTGCAATGATTGCCGACACTTCACTCATGACGCTACCTTCTTTATTATCTTCCGTAACGAGCAAGACTTTCCCCGTCTTTTTCGCCGCTTCGACGACTGCTTCGCGGTCGATCGGATAAACAGTCCGTAAATCAAGGATGTGGACATCAATCCCGTCTTTTTCAAGGCGCGTTGCCGCTTCGAGTGCCATATGGACACACAGACCGTAGGTGATGATTGTGACATCTTCTCCCTCACGTTTTACGTCTGCTTTACCGATTTCAACGGTATAATCGCCTTCCGGAACATCGCCTTTCAACAGGCGATAACCACGTTTATGCTCAAAGAACAAGACCGGATCATTCGAACGAATCGCTGCCTTTAGCAATCCTTTTGCGTCATATGGATTAGACGGGATGACGATCTTCAGACCAGGCGTCGAGTTGAACATCGCCTCGACCGACTGAGAATGGTAAAGTGCTCCGTGAATTCCGCCGCCGAACGGTGCGCGGATAACGATCGGACACGTCCAATCATTGTTCGAACGGTACCGAATCTTCGCTGCTTCACTGACGATTTGGTTGACCGCTGGCATGATGAAGTCAGCGAATTGCATTTCAGCAATCGGGCGCATGCCGTACATCGCAGCTCCGATTCCGACACCAGCAATCGCACTCTCAGCGAGCGGTGCATCGATGACACGCTCTTCTCCGAATTGTTCGAGCAATCCTTGTGTCGCCCGGAAAACACCACCACGGACACCGACGTCTTCGCCGAGGATGAAGACGGACTCGTCGCGCTCCATCTCTTCTTTGATTGCACTATTGATCGCTTCGATTAAACTTAACGTCGTCATTTCGTTTCCTCCTCGTCGTACACGTAACGTAATGCATTTTCTGGTGCATCGTAAGCCGCTGCTTCAGCATACGCCGTTGCTTCATCGACTTCTTTCTCCATCGCTTGTTCGATTTCAGTCGCTGTTTCTTCCGTCAAGACACCCATTTCAATCAGACGCGCACGGAAGAGTTTGATTCCGTCACGTGCTTTTAAGGCATCGAGTTCTTCAGCAGAACGGTATGATTTATCGTCATCATCGGATGAGTGTGGCACGAGACGTTCGACTTCAACTTCGATTAAGGTTGGACCTTCTCCCCGTAATCCACGTTCGCGTGCTTCTTTGACGACTTTGAAGACAGCAAGTGGATCAATACCGTCCACTGTATATCCTGGCATACCATAGCCAATCGCCCGGTCAGCAACGTGTTTAGCTGACAGCTGTTTCGAAAGTGGTGTCGAAATCGCGTATTTATTGTTTTCACAGAACAAGATGACAGGAAGCTTATGAATTCCGGCAAAGTTTGCTCCTTCATGGAAATCACCTTGGTTTGAAGAACCTTCACCGAACGAGACGTAAGCAACGAGTGGCTCCTTACGCATCTTCGCAGCCAGTGCAATCCCAACAGCATGTGGTACTTGCGTCGTAACCGGACTTGAACCTGTCACGATGTTCAAGGCACGTGAACCATAGTGTCCTGGCATTTGGCGACCACCTGAGTTCGGATCTTCTGCTTTGGCGAATGCCGATAGCATGATATCGCGTGACGTTTGACCGAAGTGCAAGACGACACCTAAATCACGGTAATACGGCAAAATGTAATCTGTTCCTTTTTCGAGTGCGAACGCTGCACCGACTTGAGCCGCTTCTTGTCCTTGACACGAGACGAGGAAGGGAATTTTACCTGCTCGGTTCAACTTCCACATCCGTTCATCGATTTTCCGCGCACGGACCATCGTTTCGAACATGTGAATCGCGTCTTGTTCCGTTAATCCGAGTTCTACCAATTCTTTGAATTCTATCTTTTCCATCCGTAATTCCTCCTTAGGCGTGAACCGCAAGTCCGTCGACTGCAAGTGCTGCTTCTCCAAATGCTTCTGATAAGGCCGGGTGCGGATGCACGAGCTGTCCGACTTCCCATGCCGTTGCATTGAGTACGAGCGCTAACCCACCTTCACTAATCAGTTCCGTTGCTTTTGGTCCGACGATGTGAACGCCGACGAGATCATCTGTCTTCGCATCCGAGACAAGCTTGATGAAGCCTGCTGCTTCTCCTTCAATCCGCGCTTTTCCTAACCCATTGAACGAGAAGCTCCCGACCTTAACGTCCATTCCGGCACGTTTCGCTTCGTCTTCCGTTAAACCGACCGATGCCGCTTCCGGTACGCTGTAGATACAACGTGGTACGAACGCATATTCAAGTGGTGTCGTCGTTCCGTTTACGATCGCCTCGACTGCTTTGACGCCTTCTGCTGACGCGACGTGCGCGAGTTGCAAGCGACCGATGACATCGCCGATTGCATAGATATGTTGATCCTTCGTCCGGAAATGGTCATCCACTTGGATGAAGCCATTTTCGACGACGATATTTGTGTTTTCGATTCCGATACCTTCGACATTCGCCATCCGACCGATGGCGACGAGCAACTTATCCGCTTCAAGCGTCGTCTGTTCTCCGTTACGGTCGATCGCGATCGATACGCCGTCTTCTGACATACGGAACGTATCACTTTGTGCAGCTGCGCCCGTATGAATCTTGACGCCCCGCTTTTTTAATTGGCGGGCGACTTCACGACTGACTGTCGCATCTTCTGTCGGTAAAATCCGGTCGCTGAATTCAACGACCGTTACTGCGACGTCAAAATCTGTCAACATCGATGCCCATTCGACACCGATGACGCCGCCGCCGATGATGACGATTGATTTTGGCAAATCTGCCATATCGAGCGCATCATCCGAACTGAGGATATACTCTGAATCAAAAGCAAGACCGTTCAGTGGACGTGGACGTGATCCTGTAGCGACGATCAATTGGCGTGGAAGAATCAACTCGCCTTCGCCTTCTTCCGGCTCGACACTGATTGTTCCGGGCATCGGTGAAAAGATACTTGGTCCAAGAATCGAACCCCGACCATGAAAGACTTCAATCTTTCCTTTTTTCATCAGGTGCTGAATGCCTGCCTCTAATCCATCTACGATCTCTTGTTTACGTTGTTTGACCTGTTCGAATCGTAAAAACGATTCCGGTACGTCCACGCCATATGTAGTAGCGTGTTTGACCGTCTGATAGACTGCTGCTGATTTCAAAAAGGCTTTAGAGGGGATGCAGCCACGATGTAAGCATGTCCCGCCTAATTTTCCTTGTTCTACGATTGCTACCGACTTCCCGGCTTGTGCTGCACGGATCGCGGCGACATATCCACCGGGTCCTCCACCTAGGACAACGACGTCGAATTCTCTAGCCATGTTGGTTCGCCTCCATATTCCTTAACTTCCTCTTCCCCACGTAATACACGCAACACTCCTTCTGCGAGCGCCTGCAACTCATCTTCACCAGGACTACGCACGACTTGACCAAGGTGGGCGACGCGTTCTTCGATCACACGCGTCAACCGATCACTATAAGCAAGTCCGCCTGTTAGAATGATCGCGTCGATCTGACCGAACAAGACAGCACTTTGACCTGCGATTTCTTTCGCGATCCGGTACGCCATCGCGTCATATAACAATGCCGCTTTTTCATCGCCTTCTTCAATCCGGCGCTCGATCTCAACCGCGTCAAACGTACCTAAGTGCGCAACAAGTCCGCCTGACCCAACGACCAGACGCTTCATCTCTTCAAGTTTATACTTGGTACTATAACATAGTTCTACTAGTTGACCAACAGGTAGCGACCCGCTTCGTTCTGGCGAAAACGGTCCTTCTCCATCGAGTCCATTGTTGACATCGATAACACGCCCCTCATGGTGTACGCCGACTGTAATGCCGCCACCCATGTGAGCAATGATCAGGCGCAGTTCCTCGTATGGACGTCCGATTTCCTTCGCGTACCGTTTCGCAACAGCTTTCTGATTCAAGGCATGGAAAATACTTTTTCGTTCAAGTTCAGGTAAGCCTGTAATACGCGCAATCGGTTCTAGTTCGTCAACGACAACCGGATCAACGATAAATGATGGGATGTCGAGTGTCCGAGCAATCTCATCCGCAAGGAGTCCACCGAGGTTCGATGCATGAACGCCAAAAATACCGCTGAGTAAGTCTTCTCGCATTTCTCTGTTGACCGCATACGTACCGCTGACAAGCGGTCGGAGTAACCCACCACGACCCACGACTGTAGTAAGCGCTTTCAAATCAATCTGTTCTTCAGCTAACACTTCGAGTACTACATGACGACGCATCTCCAGCTGCGCTGGAAGCGGTCCTCTGACCGCTTCAGCTGGATGGCGTAACGTCTTCGTGAACACCGGGTTTG
This sequence comes from Exiguobacterium sp. UBA6309, assembly GCF_002439205.1. Lineage (NCBI taxonomy): Bacteria > Bacillati > Bacillota > Bacilli > Caryophanales > Exiguobacterium > Exiguobacterium sp. UBA6309. Next base: position 12,795 of record NZ_DJTL01000009.1, read on the forward strand.
ATCCTTCGAAGATACCGATCTTCGTCGACGTCGAACCGGGATTGATCGTCAAAATACGTTCGCTCATGGATATCCTCCTCTGATCAGCCACGTGATCCTAGAATGTTTTTATCACGACGCAAGAATTGGCTGCGAGCACTGCGCATCGTTGCGATACGCTCTTCTGCCATTTTCTCAGCCGCACGATATGTCGGTAAATGATCGCGTTTTGCGATTTCAAATACTTTCGTGACCGCATCGTAGACGAGTTCAACTTTTTTCATGGCACGATCACGGTTGTATCCGTCGAGTTCATCGGCAACGTTGATGACACCACCCGCATTGATGACGAAGTCGGGTACGTATAAGATATCGCGTTCTTCGAGCATGTCACCATGACGGTCTTCTTTGAGTTGGTTATTTGCTGCACCAGCGATGATTTTGACTTTCAATTGTGGAATCGTTTCATCGTTTAATGTCGCACCGAGGGCACATGGCGCAAAGATGTCCGCTTCGACGCTATAAATGTCTTCTGGTGCGACGATCAAGGCACCGAATGCTTCTTCTGCACGTTGCAGTGCTTCTTGATTGATGTCCGTGACGATCAGTTTCGCCCCTTCTTCATGCAAATGACGGCATAGATTGAAGGCAACGTTACCGACACCTTGGATCGCAATCGTTTTTCCACCAAGTGAATCTGTTCCGTACACTTCTTTTGCTGCTGCTTTCATACCACGGTAGACACCGTATGCCGTAACTGGTGATGGGTTACCACTTGATCCGAATGCTGGGCTGACACCAGTGACGAAGTCCGTCTCCATATGGATGTAATCCATGTCTGCAACCGTCGTATTGACATCTTCTGCTGTAATATAACGACCGTTCAGTGACTGGACGTAACGTCCGAATGCCCGGAAGAGTGCTTCTGATTTTTGTGTCTTCGCATCGCCGATGATGACAGCTTTGCCACCACCAAGGTTCAAACCAGCGGCTGCATTCTTATACGTCATCCCTTTTGATAAACGAAGCGCATCAATCAATGCTTCTTCATCTGATGCATAATTCCACATACGAAGTCCACCGAGTGCCGGTCCGAGTGTCGTGTCATGAATCGCGATGATTGCTTTTAATCCAGATACTTTATCGTGGCAAAAAACGACTTGTTCGTAATCTTCCATCTCCATTGTTTCAAAGATACTGAAGCGTGATTCTACATTTGTTTCGACCATTTTAAGTTCCTCCTCAGATTGTTTGTTTTACTTTTTTCGTCTGTTGAGCATTTAATAGCGCAAAGGCTAGTGAGTACATTTTTGCTTCTGCTGTATCGGCGCGGCTTGTCAATACAACTGGAGCCCGTGCTCCAACGAGAATCGCCGCCACCGAGGCATGTGTGAAATACATGAGCGATTTGTAGATGACGTTCCCGACTTCGATTTGCGGAACGACGAGTAAATCCGCCTGCCCTGCTACGTCTCCCGTCAAGCCTTTTTGCTGGGCAGCGGCGAGATTCACGGCATTGTCGAGCGCGAGTGGTCCGTCTACAAGGCAATCCTTGATTTGACCACGTCGGTTCATTTGCGTCAGTAGGGCAGCGTCTATCGTTGCCTGCATCGTCGGATTGACGACTTCGACAGCTGCTAAGACTGCGACTTTCGGTAATCCGTACCCTAGCGCTCGTAAGGCGGAGACACCGTTTTCGATAATTTTTACCTTATCTTCGAGTGACGGTTGGATATGAATCGCTGCATCGGTCAATCCGATCGCTGATTCACGCCCTGGTACTTCGAACAACGCGACATGCGACAGGACATTCCCTGAACGCAGACCCGTTTCTTTGTTCAAGACAGCTTTCATGAACGTCGCTGTCGGAACAAGACCTTTCATCAAGACGCTCGCATCCCCTTTACGAACGGCATGAGCAGCACGTTCTGCCGCTTCTTGTGATGAAGAGGTGTGAGTAATCACGAACTGCGACTCTCGTAATGTCCGTTTTTGAATCATCTGCTGAATCCGTGTCGCATCCCCGAACAAATGAAAACGCGCTAAATCGTTTTCAATTGCTAATGCGACAGCATCCATCACTTCTTCGTCATCCGCAGCTGCAATCGCAACGACGGAATCTTCGAGTCGAGCTGCTTGCTCGACCATTTCACTGAATCTCACTGTATTCCCCCCTTACCTGTCATACATAATTAGTAATAGCAATTTTCGTGCCAATTCAAAAGAGACGGTAGGATAAGCAAGAACGTCTTTAATTTTGCACGCTTTTGCATTTTTTGCAATATATTGCACGCAAAAATTTGCGTTTCATGAATAAATGTTAAATCGTTCCACTTTGTAATAAAGTGCCCGAAGAGAAATCCCAAGTTGTTTTGCGGCTTCTGTTTTGTTGCCGTTAAAAGCAGTAAGCGCTTCCCGGATCAACCGTTCTTCGACGTGAGACATCTCGTCGGATAAATGTTTGATTTCCTTTTTCTGTCTCGTCGTGACTTTTGTTGTTTGTGGCACGACAAGTTGAAGATGTCCTTTTCGTAACACCGTTTCTGTTTTATCCGTAAAAATCAACGCGCGTCCGATGACATTCTCAAGTTCACGGACGTTTCCTTTCCACGGTTGCTTCTTCATTGCTTCGAGTACATCATCCGATATCCGTCCGACCGATCGTCCATAACTTTGATTCAATTTACGGAGTAAATGTAAGGTCAATGGTACGATATCATCCGGTCTCTCACGTAGTGCCGGTATGTGAATCGGTAAACGATTGATCCGGTAATAAAGATCTTCTCGGAACTCATTCATGATGATTTTTTGTTCGAGATTGGCATTCGTCGCTGCGATGATCCGGACATCGACTGGAATCGCCTTCGTGCCACCGACACGAACGACTTCATTCTCCTGTAGCACCCGTAACAGTTTGGCTTGGACGTCGAGTGGCAATTCGCCGATCTCATCTAAAAACAGCGACCCTCCGTGTGCTTCTTCGAAGTATCCCCTCTTGCCGCCGCGCCGCGCTCCTGAGAACGCGCCTTCCTCGTACCCGAATAGTTCACTTTCGAGTAACGTCGGTGCAATCGCCGCACAATTGACACGGACGAATTGTTCGTATTTACGTTCGCTCGCTGCATGGATCGCATGTGCGAACAGTTCTTTACCGGTTCCGGATTCACCGCGAATCAAGACGTTGACTGGCATCGTTGCCGCAAGCTTCGCTTGATCGACGACGAAGCGCATTGCTTCACTCTCGGCGATGATATCATCGAATGTATATTTAGCTTCGAGTGTCCGGATTTTTTGTCGCGCTGCCTTTAATTCTTTTGCTAGAGCCTTCATTTCCGAAATATCTCGAATGACCCCAACGGAACCGCGGACTTGTCCATCGACGATGACAGGTGCTGCGTTGACGATGATATCGCGTTGATCTTGTCCGATCTTCATACGAACATCTCGCACGTTCTCGCCTGTATTCAAGACTTTCAAATGAACGGATTCCTGCATCCCGATATCAGCGCTAGCCGGTTTTCCGACGACATCTCGTTCTGTGAAACCGGTCATGCGCGTATACGCTGGATTGATCAGCATCGTCTGTCCGTCTTGATCGGCGACGGAAATCGCTTCGCTCGTACAATGAATGATCGCTTCGAGCATTTTCTCTTTTTCAGTCAGACGCTCAAGTAATACTCTGACGAATTCACCCGGTAAGACCGCCGCTCCCGGAAAATCATGGATTAATTGTTCGAGTACGCCACTTTCTCCCGTAGCGTCAATGATGAAATCGACGTCTGCTCCTTCGAATGCTGCCCAGTTCGTTTCGATCCGAATGTCCGCGCGCCGTGCAAGCGCTACCCCAGGCGCCTCCATGTTTGGATCAACAAGACCAATGACCGTTAATAGTGGTGAACGTTGAAATGCGTGCAAGACCTCTGTTCCCCCTTGACCTGCTCCGACGACGAGTAGATGATGCATATGAATTCCCCCTTTGAAACTGCTTACATTTCTATCCTACTCGGAATAAAAAAGGGAAGCAAACCCGATTCGCAGAACGGTCGATTTTTTGATACAATACGCTTGGAAAGGAGTGGCGTCCTATGCGTATCATTGGTTTGCTCTCATTATTAATCCCTGGCATCATCGGCGCGATTGGTATTAAGCTCATGCGCGACAGTGTCTTTCTAATTGCGCAAGTGCCGTTTAAATACTTAGGCGATGCGGCTTACGTATATGTATTGCAAGGTCTCGTTGGGTTGATTCTTGCGATGGGTGGTATTGGATTTGTCGCAGGATATGTCTTTTATCGCGATCGAAAACGTGGAAAAGTCTCTGACCGCTATCAAAAAAAATAAACACAGAAAAAGGTCCCCATCTCTTGAACTCATTTCAAGCGCGGGACCTTTTACTCGTATAAAATTGGTTTCACTTACGGATGAACTCCTCTCATAGTTAGAACTATTCGTGTACTCCAAAACCTTAGGTGTTCCTCTTAATGAAGAGGTGGAAAGAAATCAGATCTGGCTATCGAGCTAACGATAGAATGGTATTTCAGTTCCATCATCTGACTGTACTCGGGACCTAGGTGGAGCGTAATGTCATCCGCTTAAAGCAGTCAAACATTCGGTTGCTAACAATCACTGCTAGACAACACTCCTTTTCACGAACTGTACTTTTCATCTTAGACGATCCGTTACCTTCCACTTTTCCCTAGCTTCGAAATCATGGAAGCTCCCATTCATTCGAGATATCCCATCTAGAATGAACAAGATACCTTGGTACGACTTCTACCAAGAGAATGTCGTCCGGCATTCTTGAGCCATTTACAGTTGGCGTTCTGAGATGATATTCATCAACGGGATTTCCGGAGTCCTCGCCGACTCGACGTTCATCTGACGTCTTGCCAAATCATTTGGTACCTTTATTATAACAAACATTTCAGTTTATGCAATATTTATTTGCAATCGCTTTTATTTTTTTGACCTCTACCGTATGCTGTAGAAAGAGTGCATTCGAAAGGAGATCTTGTATGCGAAAAATCATCGCATTCGAACATCTATCTTTAGATGGTGTCGTTCAAGCACCGAGTGGAAAGGAGGAGGATGTAAGCAACGATTTCGAACATGGTGGCTGGACCGTTCCGTTTCAACATCCTGAGATCGGTCAAGTCATTCGCGGATGGATGCATGAGGACTGCTCTTTGTTGCTCGGTCGAGCGACTTACGAACAATGGGCAAGTTATTGGCTACTCCACTCAGATGTCTGGCCGGTTGCCGATCATGCCATGAAGTATGTCGCCACGCGTCATGCACTACCTGTCCTTTGGCAGCCGACAACTTGTTTGAAGCATCCGACTTCTGAACTAAAGCTTTTGAAACAATAGGATGGCCCACCGTTTCATATCTGGGGCAGTAGTGAACTCGTTCATACACTTTATCAAGCGGATTTGATCGATGAGCTTCGATTGATCCATTATCCTGTCATCATCGGTTCCGGCAAGCGTCTCTTTCCCGATCAAAGAATGGTTCCCCTCACTTGGAACGTCATAGAACAACACACGTTTGATAACGGAGTGTCAATCATTCGCTATGAACGAAATAAGAATCAAATATAAACCGTTTATTGTATAGATACTTCCTTTTACCAGAAAGAAAGAGGAAAGAAGCGTAGCGATTCGAGATGGACAAAAAAAGTGCAATCTTTCTCGTCAAGAGAAAAACTGCACTTTGTCTTCAGTCTGGCGCCGTTTACGAATTAGACGGTATATGGCTTCAACCGGATTGTTCTTGATTCATATGACTCGATACATACGAGATGAATTCCGAGTTCTTTGGACTCTTCTCCTGTTCGATCCGACCGTTGAACAACTCGTGTTGCTGCATTCCTTCGTTCCAGGCGGACTTGATGGCATGACGCATCGCTCGTTCGACGCGAGAGGCTGTTGTTTGATGTTTTTTCGCAATCGTCGGATAGAGTTCCTTTGTGATCAATCCGAGTAGGTCTTCCCGTTCAAGCACCATTAAGACAGCGTCTTTTAAATACGTAAACCCTTTGATATGCGGAGCGATTCCCAATTCTCGAAGTGTCGAGCCGACTTTTAGATCAATCGTTTCGATCGCCGGAGCTTGTCCTTGATTCGTCACGAGACGAATTTTTTGAACGAGCTGATCCATGCTGAACGGTTTAAGTAAGAAGTATGATGCTCCAAGGGTGACCGCCTGTTGTGAGACCTCGTCCTTACCGAAAGCACTCAACATGATGACAGCAGGATTCTTCTTTTCTTTCATCAATTCTTCGAGCACACCAAGCCCATCTAAATGAGGCATGATGATGTCGAGGAGCAATACATCCACCTCATGTTCTTTCATGCGTTCGAGACAACTCTCGCCATTGTAGGCGACGCAAACGACTTCCATGTCTTCTTGCGCAGAGATATGCTGGCGAATCAGTTCGACCATTTCGCGATTATCATCTGCTATCCCGACTTTAATCAATCCTTACACCCCATTTTTAAGCGATTCTTTCATCGTCTTCGCCTGATCCATCAATTCCTCGGCATGCCGTAATGTCAAATCCGTCATATGGGCACCGGAAATCATCCGTCCAAGTTCGTTCCCTCTATCTGCTTGAGACAAGACGTTGACTTGGGTCGTCGTACGATCCGTCTCCTCAATCTTTCGAATATAGAGATGTTGATCCGCCATCGAAGCGACTTGTGGTAAGTGCGTAATACAAAGCACTTGTCCGTCTACCGACAAACGATAGATTTTTTCAGCCATCGCTTGTGCAACACGACCCGAAACACCCGTATCGACTTCATCGAATATGATTGAGGCGACTCCGACCGAGCGCGAGAAGATCGACTTCAGTCCGAGCATGATACGAGATAGTTCCCCGCCCGACGCAACTTTTCCGAGCGACTTGAATGGCTCTCCCGCATTCGTCATGATGAAGAATTCCACATGATCGATCCCGTTCTTGCGTAGCATCGGTGTCTTTCCGTCTTGAAGAAAACGAATTTCAAACCGCGCCTTCTCCATGTATAGCTCACGTAACTCCAAATGAATCGCTTCACTTAATTGAACTGCCGCTTTGCGACGCTGTTGTGAGAGTCGACCTCCAATTTCAAACAATTCGCTTTCGAGCTGTTCGACTTCGGTTTTTAAGCGTTCAATTCGTTCATCTCGATTTGTCATCGTATCAAGTTCAATCCGAATTTTCTCACCGTAAGCAATGACTTCCTCAATCGTCGCCCCGTATTTTCGTTTCAGCTGTTGGAAGACGGACAAACGTTGTTCGATCTCATCGAGTCGATTGGAATCGAACTCAAGTGTTTCGAGTTGATCTCGAATCGCATAACCGACTTCTTCTAGTCCATAAAAGGCGCTTGCGATCGCGTCACTTTGCTGAGAAAACTGTTCGTCGATGCTTGATGCTTGTTGTAGTTCACGCATCGCGTCTCCAACGGAATCGATGCCGCGCATCTCATCGTGTAAGGCGTCATAGGCTGTCTTCAACGACGCATATAACTTCTCGAAGTTCGCAAGACGATTTCGCTCGACGAGTAACTCATCTTCCTCATGTGCTCGAAGTTTTGCGCCCTCGATCTCTTCGGTCTGAAACGATAACAAATCGATCCGTTGGGCGAGTTCTTGCTCGCTTTGTGCGAGCGATTGTAGCGCTGTCCGTTTTTCTTCATACGTTTGATAACCGGACTGATAGGCTTGAAGGAGTGGCGCGATCGCCTCTTGCGCGAAGTCATCGAGAATCGCTTGATGGTACGTACTGTCCATTAAATGCTGATGTTCATGTTGCCCGTGCATATCGACGAGGACACGTCCGAACTCACGTAAAATCGTCAGTGTGACCAGCTTATTGTTGACGCGACAGACACTTTTTCCTGTCGCGAAAAGATCACGTCGCAAGATGATCAATCCGTCTTCGATATCGATGCCATACTCTTCTGCAAGATCATAGACGAGATGATCGTCTTCAATCAGAAACAATCCTTCTAGTTCCGCCCGATCTTCCCCGTATCGAACGAATTCCGCGGATCCACGTCCACCAATTAATAATCCGATCGCATCGAGAACGATCGATTTACCGGCACCTGTTTCCCCAGTCAAGACGGTCATTCCTTTTTTAAAGTCGATCTGTAGCTCGTCAATGATCGCAAATTGTTTGATCGATAATTCAGCTAGCATCCTGTCAACTCCTTACAGCATTTCTAAAATTCGTTCCGTCACTTCTTTCGCTTGTTCCTCACTTCGTGCAATCAATAGGATCGTATCGTCCCCACACACCGTTCCAAGCAGTTCGCTCCAGCTCAAATGATCTAGTAAGACAGCGACTGCATTCGCATTTCCCGGCAGGACATGCATGACGATCAGATTTTGCGCAGAATCAATCGAGATGAAGCTATCTCCGAGCAGACGCCGCAATTTCCCGAGTGGGTTGAAGCGTTGGTCGGCGGGTAAGCTATATTTATAACGTCCATCATTCAACGGGACCTTCACGAGATGGAGTTCCTTGATATCTCGTGATACCGTTGCCTGTGTCACCTTATATCCTGCATTCCGTAATTCCTCTACCAATTCATCCTGGGTTTCTACTTCTGATTGGGTGATGATCTCCCGAATCTTAATCAACCGTTGCCCCTTTGTCATTCCTGCACCTCACAGTATTCTTCGATGTTACTATTGTAATCCAATAAATCATCAAAAGTCCACGTTTCCCATTTTATTATCCGGTTTTCATCTTGTCACACAACAAGGAAGACGGACCCATGAACCGGATCCGTCTTCCTTATCATCTGTTCGTTTAAAGACTAGCATGCGCTAGCTTGACCGTCTCCGCCGCATGAACGGACGGATCAAGCCCTGGTTGACCAAGGCGTGCATGCAACAAGAACTCAATGTTGCCCTCTCCACCGGTAATCGGAGAATAGTCGAGCTGCTTGACATAGAACCCTTGTTGAATGAAGAATTCGATCATCTCATCGAGAACTCGGACATGAATCCGCTCGTCACGCACGATGCCTTTTTTACCGATATCCTCACGACCTGCTTCGAATTGCGGTTTGACGAGCGCCATGACGTCTCCTCCTTCAACGAGGATCATCTTCAATGGCGGAAGCATCAAACGTAATGAAATGAACGAGACATCGATCGTCGCAAACTGCGGCGCGACAGGGAACATGTCTGGTGTCGCATGCCGGAAGTTCGTTTTTTCCATCACCGTCACGCGGTCATCCGAGCGAAGCTTCCAGTCCAGCTGATTGGAACCGACATCAAGTGCATACATATGTGCTGCTCCATTTTGTAAGGAGCAGTCGGTAAAACCACCTGTCGACGATCCGATATCAAGACCTGTTTTACCCGTGACATCAAAATCGAATACTTGAAGTGCCTTTTCCATCTTAAAGCCACCACGCCCCACATAAGGCATCAACTGACCTTTTACGTGCAAATCGATATCGGACTTAACCTTTTCACCGGCCTTCTCCAATCGTTCCGTGCCACTAAAGACGAGTCCAGCCATGATCGACCGTTTCGCTTTTTCACGCGTTTCAAACAAACCGCGCTCGACGAGAAGAACGTCGAGGCGGATTTTCTTTACATTTTCCATGAATCTTCACACACTCTGTTTCTTTCCTTGATTGACGAAAGCGCGTACTTCTTCTGCGATTTGTCCAGGTAATAGTCCAATTTCTTCCAGTAACTCATTCACACCGCCGTGCTCGATATACCAATCCGGAATACCGAAGCGTTTGACGCGTGGGAATGCTTCCTGCTCGTTCGCATGCTCAAGGACAGCTGATCCGAATCCACCTTTTAGGACGGCTTCTTCCAGTGTCACAAGCGGAATTCCCTCTGCGTAAAGAGCGTTCAGCATCTTCTCATCAAGCGGTTTGATCGTCCGGGCATTGATGACACGAACTGATAATTCGCCTGCTAAGAGATCCGCGATTTTGAGCGCGTCTTGCACTTGTGGTCCGAATGCAAGGATGGCGACATCTGTTCCTTCACGTTCAACTTCCCACGTATCGAGCGAAATTTCATGCAATGTCTCATCCATTGGTACACCAAGTCCTTCGCCACGCGGGAAACGAACGGCGATTGGTCCTTCGTATTTAACAGCTGAATAGAGCAAGTGCTGTAGTTCATTCTCATCCTTTGCCATGACGATTCGAATATTCGGCACGTGGCGCATGAAAGCAATATCGAAGACCCCTTGGTGTGTCTCACCATCTGCTCCAACAAGACCTGATCGGTCAATCGTAAACGTTACGTCCAGATTTTGACGCGCCACGTCATGCACGAGTTGATCGTATGCGCGCTGGAAGAACGTCGAGTAGATTGATACAACGGGTTTCATGCCTTGCGTCGCTTGACCAGCTGCGAACGTAACAGCATGTTGTTCCGCGATCCCAACGTCAAACATCCGCTCTGGGAATTCTTTTTCAAAACAATCAAGTTTTGAGCCAACACTCATCGCTGGTGTGATCAACGTCAGCTTTTCATCGTCGCGTGCCATCTTCGTCAAGGTATCCGCTACCGTAAAGGAATAACTTGGTGCTTTTGATTTTCCTTTAATGACTTCGCCGGACTCCATCTTGTATGGTCCAAGACCGTGCCATGTACCGACCCCGTCAAACTCTGCCGGACGATAACCTTTCCCTTTTTTCGTGATGACATGAAGCAGGACAGGTCCTTCTTCTTTTTTCACGTAATTGAGCTGTTCGATCAAATCATTAAGATCGTGTCCATCGACCGGACCGTAATAGTTGAAACCAAGTTCTTCAAAGAACATCCCAGGAACGAGCGCTCCCTTGACGGCTTCTTTCAATTTCTCGCTTCCTTTTTCCAAACGTCCGCCAATGACCGGAATCTTTTTGATCAATGCTTCAAGCTCGTTTTGCGCAAAACGTACTTTTCGAGATGAACGAATCCGTCCTAGCATTTGATGCATCGCACCGACGTTTGGTGCAATCGACATCTCGTTATCATTTAAGATGACGATGACGTTTTGTTGCTCTGCTCCGATGTGATTCAATGCTTCGAGGGCCATACCGCCTGTTAATGCCCCATCACCGATGATCGCGACTGCCCGGTCATCCTTACCGCTCAATTCGTTTGAAACAGCAATCCCCATTGCTGCTGACAAGGACGTCGAGCTATGCCCTGTCTCCCAGACGTCATGCACGCTTTCATTGCGTTTCGGAAATCCACAAAGTCCTTTATGCTGACGGAGCGTATCAAACTGGCTCGCGCGTCCTGTGAGAATCTTGTGCACGTAGGCTTGGTGTCCGACGTCCCAGACGAACTTGTCATTTGGACTGTCGAATTCACGATGCAGTGCAAGCGTTAACTCGACGACTCCAAGATTCGGTGCCAAGTGCCCACCTGTCGTCGCTAATTCTTCAATCAAAAAGCGCCGAATATCGCCTGCGAAAACTTCGAGTTCGGAGACCGACATACGCTTTAAAAATGACGGATCCTGTATTTCTGTCAATTTCATACCTTACCGCCTCTTTTCCTTACAATCTTATAGGGTTTGTACCCTACATTGTACTAGAACAATCTATCGAGCGCCATTGTCAGCATAGAAAAAGACGACGCACGATGCGTCGTCCTGCTTAATGGTCACGCTTGACCACGAAGTCTAGCAGTTCCTTAAGTGTCGTCGCTTCGACCGATAGTGCTTCAATCGCCTGTTCTGCTGCTTCTACCTGAGCTGTCAGTGCACGTTTCGCACCTTCAAGACCGAGGAGTTTCGGATACGTCGCTTTTTCATTTTCTTCATCGCTACCAACCGGCTTGCCGATTTTTTCAGCATCTCCTGTCACGTCTAAGATGTCATCTTGAATTTGAAAAGCAATGCCGAGATGGCGACCATATTGATGCAGGTGCTCAAGATCTCTCGGACTAACTGCGGCGAGCAACCCGCCTGCTTCGACCGCAAAGACGAGAAGTGCTCCTGTTTTTCGACGATGAATCGATTCTAGCTCCGCTACATCATTTATGCCACCACGCTCACCGAGCATATCATCGAGTTGTCCACCGACCATACCAGAAGCTCCTGCCGCCGCCGCTAATCGTTCGACGAGCGCAAGCTTCACTTCTGGCGAAGCTGGTGTCTCGAGGAGGCAGCTGAATGCGTTCGTGAGCAATGCGTCCCCTGCTAAAATCGCTGTTGCTTCATCAAAAGCGATATGATTCGTCGGACGACCTCTACGGAGATCATCATCGTCCATTGCCGGAAGGTCATCATGAATCAGCGAATATGTATGAATCATCTCAAGTGCCGCAGCAGTAGCATCTCCTTTTGAGCGGTCGATTGAGAAGGCATCGAGTACTGCATAAATCAAGGCCGGACGAATCCGTTTCCCACCGGCATCAAGTGAATACCGCATGGAGTCACGTAAACGGTCGGGTGCATCGAGTCGCTCCATGAACTCTGCCATTTTGTTTTCGACTTGTGTCTTCCATTCATGCAAGGCAATCATTGTGCTCCTCCTTTTTCCCGCAGCGTACCATCTTGCTCCAGGATCTGATCGAGTTTTTTCTCAGCAACGGATAACTTTCCTTGGCAAAGAGCTGTCAGTTTGACGCCCTCTTCATAAAGAGCCATCGCTTGTTCTAGCGGAGCTTCGCCCTCTTCGAGTAACGTGACGATCTCTTCTAGTCGTTCTAGTGCTTCTTCAAAAGATTGTTCCGTCTCCATCCTTACTCCCCATCCTCTCGTTTGGCACGAATCGTTCCATCATGGAATCGGATATCGAACGAAGACGCTGTTAATGCCTTCGCGGAACGAACAATTTGTCCATCCTGTTCGACATACGTATAGCCGCGCATCAGGACATGCGTCGGACTGACGGAGTCGAGTCGCGCGAGCACATGACGCACTTGTTGTTGTTTCGATTGCAAAAGCCGACGCACGATTTCGAGTCGACGACGCGACTGTTCAATCGTTGCTCGTTGTTGTACGAATCGATCACGTACTGGTATTCGCATTAAGCGTGTGTGAAGACGCTCCACCTGCTGTCGGTTTTGGGTCACGATATACTGCATCTCTTTTTGGAGCAACATTTCCGTCCGGTCCAGTTGTTCCTGCTTTAGTCCGAGTAAAACACGTGGCGATTTAAGACCGTAACTCGCAGCTAGACGTGTCACTTGCTCCTGTTTACTCTTAAGGAGTTGTGTATACGTTCGTTCCAAACGTCGCTCTACATCCTGGACACGACGGACGAGTGCCTCTGCTTCCGGAGTGACAAGTTCTGCCGCCGCTGTTGGTGTAGCAGCACGAACGTCGGCGACGAAATCACTGATCGTAAAATCAGTCTCATGTCCGACAGCAGAGACGATTGGGATACGTGATTCAAACACGGCTGTCACGACAGACATTTCATTGAATGCCCACAGCTCTTCGATTGAACCGCCACCACGACCAATGATCAACACATCACAGGCAGCATGCTCGTTCATCAGTTGAATAGCACGACTGATTTGAGGTGCCGCGTCTGCTCCTTGTACAAGAACTGGCGCGAAGACGATGGCTGCTTGCGGATAACGACGCCGGAGTGTCGTTGCAATGTCATGAAGCGCCGCTCCTTTTGGCGATGTGATGATCCCGATCCGATCCGGAAAAGCAGGCAACGGTTGTTTGATCGCAGGATCAAACCAACCACGTTCTTCAAGATCCATTTTCAGGCGAGAAAACGCCTCGTATAACGCGCCCACACCATCTTCCGTCATCCGTTCGACATAGAGTTGCATTTCTCCAGAAGAGACGTAGACGGATAAGCGTGCCGTGACGACGACACGCATGCCGTCGCGTATGTCTGTCTTGACCCGACTCGCATCCCGAGCAAACATGACGGCTTTCATCCGTGACTGTTCGTCCTTCAACGTAAAATAAAGGTGACCGGAAGAGTGTCGTTTAAAGTTCGACACTTCTCCCACCACCTGGACTTGTTGAAGAAGGGCGTCGCCTTCTAGTTCACGTTTGACATAGTGGACTAAATCGGAAACGTGAAGAGGTTCACTCATTGCGCGGCCTCGATCGTGTTATGCAGTAACATCGTGATCGTCATTGGACCAACGCCACCCGGAACAGGTGTAATCATCGATGCAACGTCTTGTACCGTATCAAAATCAACATCACCGACGAGTTTACCATCGACACGGTTGACACCGACGTCAATGACGACGGCATCCGGTTTCACCATATCTGCAGTAATCAGCTTCGGTACACCGACTGCGACGATCAAGATATCCGCTTGGCGTGTCATCGCACCGAGGTCTGCAGTTTTTGAATGACAGTATGAAACGGTAGCCGATTCATTCAAGAACAACATACCGACGGGTTTTCCGACGATTTGACTCCGTCCGACGACAACGACGTGCTGACCCGCGATCGGTACATTCATTTCTTTTACGAGATGGAGAATACCGTTTGGTGTACATGGTAAAAATGTCGGTTCACCAATCATCATCTTCCCGACAGAGACAGGATGGAAGCCATCGACGTCCTTTTCAGGAGAAATCGCAAAAATGACCTTGCTCTCATCAATATGGTCTGGCAACGGCAATTGAACGAGAATCCCGTGGACACTCGCATCTACGTTCAGGCGTTCAATCAAATGAAGGAGTTCTGATTCCGTTGTTTCTGCCGGAAGTCGGATCAACTCTGAATCCATTCCGATTTCCTTCGCTGCCTTCTCTTTTCCGCGTACATAAGATTGACTAGCTGGATCTTCACCAATCAAGATGACAGTCAATTGCGGTTGAATCCGCTGTTCTTTCAGACGTGCGACTTCTTCTTTCAGCTTCATACGATATGAATGGGCTACCTGTTTTCCATCGATTACTACTGCCATGATTTGTCCACTCCCCCAAAAAGTTCGATTCACTCTTCTGTCTGTTTGTCTCTATTCGGTTTTAAATCGGTTTATGAATTTTCTTTGACGACGCCTTGTGCCACTTTACCAAGAACACCGTTCACAATTTTCGTCGCTTCTTCATCTGCGAACGCCTTCGTCAATTCGATGGCTTCGTTAATCGTTACTCGAACCGGAATGTTCGTTTCGAACAACAATTCGTAGACGGCCAAGCGAAGAATCGTCCGCTCGATGTTTCCAAGTCGCTCGAACGACCAGTTGACGAGTGCTTCTCGAATATGCTGATCAATTGTTTCTTTGTTCGTTTCGACACCGTTCACCAATTGCTCGACGAATGTATCGTATTCCTTACCTTCTACCGCGAATTCAATGGCCTCTTGTGCAGTCAGATCCGAAAGTTCCATTTGGAACAAAGATTGGACTGCGAGTTCGCGTGCCATGTGTCGTTTCATCATGATTTTGCGTGCTCCTTTTTTTGTCGTTCTCAATCAGTTAGTTTAGCACATTCCTCTTTTAAAAAACATAGAGAACGCCAAAAAAAGACGGGAGTTCGTCGCACAAACTCCCGTCCTGATTCAGTTTACCATCGTACCTTTTAACTCACGCTCTGCGAATTTCGTCGTAAATGTACCACGACGGAATACCGGGTGACTGAGAACCCGTTCGTGGAACGGGATCGTCGTTTTAACACCTTCGATCCAAAATTCAGCTAGCGCACGTTCCATTTTCGCGCATGCTTCTTCCCGTGTTTCTGCATGAACGATCAACTTCGCAACCATAGAGTCATAGTATGGTGGAATCATGTACCCTGGATAGACCGCGCTATCGATGCGCACGCCCATTCCGCCCGGTGTCACATATTGTGTGACACGTCCAGCAGACGGACGGAAATCATGGTCTGGATCTTCGGCATTGATCCGGCATTCAATCGAATGACCATGGAACTTGATATCCTTTTGTTTAACGGCAAGTGGATGATCGAGCGCGACTTGGAGTTGTGCTTGAACGAGATCGAATCCTGTGATCATCTCCGTTACTGGATGTTCCACTTGAATGCGCGTGTTCATCTCCATGAAGAAGAATTCTTCCATTTCTTCGACGAAAATGAATTCGATCGTTCCAGCTCCTGTATACTGAATCGCTTTTGCTGCTTTTACAGCAGCCTCGCCCATCTTCAACCGTGTCGTTTCACTGACCGCAGGAGATGGTGCTTCCTCAATCAGTTTCTGCATCCGGCGCTGAACGGTACAATCTCGTTCCCCGAGGTGAATGACATTACCGTGCCGGTCAGCAAGCACCTGTACTTCAACATGGCGGAATTCTTCGATGAAGCGTTCTAAGTATACGTCTCCGTTTCCGAAGGCTTGTTTCGCTTCACGGCGCGTCTCACTTAGACCATTGATCAACTCTTCTTCCGAACGAGCGACCCGAATCCCTTTACCACCGCCACCTGCTGTCGCTTTGATGATGACCGGATAACCGATTTCTTGCGCTAGCGCGACCGCTTCTTCGTCCGTGACCGTTCCATCTGAACCAGGTACGACGGGTACTCCGCATTCGATCATCGTTTTCTTCGCAACGTCCTTGATTCCCATCTGACGGATCGCATCTGACGTCGGACCAACAAATTTGATCCCACACGCTTCACACATCTCAGCAAAATCGACGTTCTCAGCTAAGAAACCATAACCCGGGTGGATCATCGTGACTTGACGGTTCGTTGCGATCGCAAGGATGTTTGTAACGTTTAAGTAGGATGAAGCAGAACTTGCTTCACCGATGCAATATGCCTCATCTGCTAAGCGAACGTGTAACGCTTCCTTATCCGCCGTCGAGTAGACAGCAACGGTCTGTATTCCAAGTTCCTTTGCCGCTCGAATGATACGGACGGCGATTTCTCCACGGTTGGCAATCAATAATTTTTCCATGCTGTTCACCCCCGTTTACGGACGGATCCGGAAGAGTGGTTGACCGAATTCAACGAGATCTCCATCGGCGACAAGAATCTCGACGACCGTTCCAGATACTTCCGAGTTTAAGTTATTGAAGAGTTTCATTGCTTCAAGGACACAAACGACTTGACCGACTTCGATCTGATCCCCAACTTTGACGTATGCCGGTTTATCCGGATTCGGACGAGAATAGAACGTTCCGACCATCAAGGCATTGATCGTGACCGTATCGTCAGCGACTGCTTCTTCTTCAACAGGTGCCGCTGTTTGTTTCACAGGAGCAGGTGCCGCCACTGGAGCAGCGGGTGCTTGGTGCGAGACTGTCACTGTTTCTCCTTGTTTCTTCAACTTTAATTTATACGTATCCGTTTCGAGTGAGAGTTCATTTACACTCGACTGATCGAGCATTTCGAGTACTTGTTTCAACTGATCGATTTTCATCTGTCATTCTTCCCCCATCTATGCTGTATTCACAATTATTATACCAGGTGCTAATGCCTACTCAAATACTTATATTAACTGGTCATACCATTGGATGCAAGTCACGCCGGATGAAAAAAGACGTCTCTCGACCTGATAAAAGGTGAGAGACGTCTTGTCGTTTCAATATTATCCGTTGTAACGACCTGTGAAATCACCTGTACGTGTATCAACCGTTACTTTTTCGCCTGCTTCGATGAAGAGTGGAACTTGAATGATATGACCTGTCTCCACTGTCGCATTTTTCTTGACGTTCGAAGCTGTATCACCCTTAACGCCAGGCTCTGCTTCAACGATCGTCATGACGACTGTGTTCGGCAATTCAAGACCGAGGATTTCGCCGTTGTAAACCGCGATTTGAACTTCCATGTTTTCAAGCAAGTATGGAAGAGCTGCTTCGACTTGTGCCGTCGTCAATTCCAATTGCTCATACGATTCTGTGTCCATGAAGACGTAAGTCTCACCCATTGGGTAAAGGTATTGCATCTTGTTACGCTCGATGTGTGCACGCTCGACACGCTCACCACCACGGAATGTCATCTCTTGGATGTTTCCGTTACGGATGTTACGCATTTTCGTCCGAACGAACGCTGCCCCTTTACCTGGTTTAACATGTTGGAATTCAAGTACTTGCCAAATCATACCGTCTGAAGTCTTAATCGTTAATCCTGTTTTTAAATCGTTTACTGATACCATGAATGGTTCCTCCTAAAATGTCCCGTCACTCTGAATTAGAGAGTGATCAGTTCTTTTGGTGAAGACGAAAGAATTTCTCGACCTGTTTCCGTGATCAAGACGTCATCTTCAATCCGGCATCCGCCAACTTGCGGCACGTAGATACCTGGTTCGACCGTAACGATCATGCCCGGTTCAAGTTTTGTCTCAGAGCGGAACGACAAGCCAGGTCCTTCATGTACTTCTAGACCAATACCGTGTCCCGTCGAGTGACCGAAGTACTCGCCGTATCCCGCTTCTTTGATGATATCACGCGTCAATGCGTCTGCTTCGATCCCAGTGATGCCTGGTTTTAAGCCATCGACACCCGCTAGTTGCGCTTGCAAGACTGTATCGTAGATCTTCTGCAATTCAGCATTGATCGGACCGACTGCGACAGTCCGTGTGATATCTGAAACATAACCGTTCAAGAGCGCTCCGAAATCAAGCGTGACGAGTTCGCCTGTCGCAATGACCTTCGAACTGGCAACACCGTGCGGCAAAGCAGAACGATAGCCCGATGCCACGATCGTATCGAAAGAAGAAGACGTCGCTCCATGCTTACGCATGAAGAATTCTAGTTCATTTGATACTTCGAGTTCCGTTCGTCCTGGTTGAATGTACGTCAAGATGTGTTGGAAGGTCGCGTCTGCGAGCTCCACCGCTTCCTTAATCATCTTAATCTCTGACGAATCCTTAATCAAGCGTAGGTTTTCAATGATTCCTGTCGTCGGAACAAGCTCGATTGCCGAAGCTTGATCGTATGCTTCAAAAGCACCGAGTGTCATCGCATCCTTTTCGACACCAACCGCGCGAACACGCGCTCCTGCCATCAATTCGCCCATTGTCTCTGGAATCGAACGTTCGATTTGAACGATCTCCATTCCTTTGACTTGGTCTGCCGCTTGCTCCGTGTAACGGAAATCCGTCACGAAGTACGCTTGCTCTTCTGTTACGAGACATGCACCGCTTGAGCCTGTGAAGCCGGAAATGTATCGAATGTTCTCTGCCTTCGTGACGAGTAATCCTGGAAGGTCCCGTTCCTTTAAAGCTGCTTGTAACGCCTCGATCCGTTGTTTCATGATTGATTTCCCCCTTGTTCCGATTGTTGTAAAGCTTGGAGTGCTTCCGTTGCCAGACGATATCCCGTCATGCCAAGTCCAGCGATGACTCCTTGGCAGACTGGTGCGATCATCGAATGATGCCGGAAGGATTCACGCGCATGGACATTCGATAGATGAACCTCGATGACGGGTGCTTCGATCGCAGCAATCGCGTCACGTAACGCGATACTCGTATGCGTGTAGGCAGCCGCATTGAAGACGATGCCGTCCGCTCCCCGTTCCTCGTGAAGAACATCAATCAATCGTCCTTCATGGTTCGATTGCTCGAACCGAAACTGAATGTTCGGAAAATAAGCGCGAAGCTCGTGTTCTAAGTCAGCTAACGTTGCCGTTCCGTATGTATCCGGTTCGCGTGTTCCGAGTAAATTCAAGTTTGGTCCGTTTAATATCAAGACACGCAAAAAAACACCTCCTCGAATTCTTTTTCATTGTATCATAACCCGATTTCCGACTCCTAAAGATTACCTCGTTTTGACGAGTCGAACATAGTTTTTTTGTCGTAAATCAAGTACACTGACGATACACCTAATTTTAATGAAGACGGGATGCGTTCTATTATGAAAACGACTAATCCGCCGGTCGGTGGTCAAGCCATCGTCGAAGGCGTCATGTTCCAAAATGCGACCCACGCGGTCTCTGCGATTCGTCGAAATGATGAGTCGATCGAGACGTTCGCCCAACAAAAGCCGGTTCGACCACGAATCGCTAAAGGTAAAAAAATCCCACTTCTGCGTGGCTTGTTTGCTTTAATGGAGTCCTCAGCGAATGGCGCCAGTCATATGAACTTCGCAAGTGACCGATACGGTGTCAAACCTGGTGAAGAAGAGCCGGAAGAAACGACTGCCAGCCCTTTGACGAAATGGCTCGGCGTAGCTGTCGTCGGGATCCTATCATTCTTCTTCGGTAAATTACTCTTTACGTTACTACCTGCTTTCCTTGCGTCACTATTCGATGTGTTCCCTGCTTTATCGGGACATGTCATTCAAAATGTCATCGAAGCAACAATCAAATTAACGCTTTTGTTCAGTTACCTCTACGTGATTTCATTGACTCCGCTCGTCAAACGACTCTTTCAATATCACGGTGCAGAGCATAAGGTCATCAACTGCGTCGAATCAGGACGCCCACTCACGGTCGAAAACGTTCGCGTCAGCAGTCGTCTTCATTACCGTTGCGGCTCGAGTTTCTTGATCTTCACCGTCATCGTCGGATTTTTCGTCTATCTGATCGTGCCCACGGATCCGCTTTGGTTGCGTCTCGTCTGCCGGATTGCCTTATTACCGGTCGTCATCGGTCTTTCATTTGAAGTGTTACAGCTGACGAATAAAGCGCAGCACATCAAAGGACTTCGCGTCATCGCCTTGCCTGGCCTATGGTTACAATACTTGACGACGAAAGAACCGGACGATGCACAGATCGAGGTTGCGATTTATGCGTTTGAAGCATTGGAAAAACAGGAACATAACCTACATGAGAATGCACTGGGTTAATCGATAACAGGGGTGATATTATGATCAGACAACGCATTGGTTCTACATTTGCACTCGTCGTGTTACTGTTCGCTTTTGTCGGCTTCGGATATAAACTCGTCAATAATCCAAGTAGTCTGTTTTCACAATTGCTGTTCTTCGGGATTACCGCCGGGATTATCTTCTTGCTCTTTAAGTTCCTGACTCGTAATCGAAGCGTCGGAACGGGCGCAAATGCTCAGTACCGAAAATCCGTCGCTCAATCAAAAAAAATGCATGGCTCTTCGAATTCTGTTCGCCGGACAGACTTTAAGAAAAAACCGGTCAAGTCCTCAAAAGCGCCGGCATCGAATAAAGTCAGACCGTTGCGCGATCGTTCAAAAGCGCCTCATCTGACAGTGATCGAAGGAAAAAAAGGCAAAAAGAAAAAACGTGCTTTCTAATTTCAGAAGTACATTAAAAAGGAGATTCGTCATGCGACGAACCTCCTTTTTTCGTGTTCAATCCGTTTCGACCCAACCGATATACGGTAGATTGCGATATTCCTCCGCACAATCGATTCCGTACCCAACAACGAAGTAATCCGGAATCTCGAAACCGACATAGTCTGCGTCGAGTTCTACTTCACGACGTGCCGGTTTATCAAGCAATGTACATACTTTGAGAACTCCGGGTTGATGCAATTTCATGTGATCACATAAGAAATGGAGCGTCCGCCCTGTGTCGATGATATCTTCGATGACGACGACATATTTCCCTTGCACATCGAGATCGAGATCTTTCTTCAACTGAACACGCCCGGAAGAGACGGTCTTTGTTCCGTAAGAAGAGCACGCGACTGTATCAATTTGAACGCTTCCTTTGATTTCGCGCATCAAATCCGCAGCAAAGACCATCGACCCTTTTAACACGACGACGAGAACGATTTGACGCCCAGCCGCATCCACTTCGATCTGTTGTGCTAATTCACGAACCTTTTCTTTCAGTTGTGACTCCGACACTAATTTTTCTTTAATCGTGATTTCCATGACAAGGTGCGAACACCCGCCACCCCCTTCGTCCATTTTCAGGCTCAGTATAGCATATCTAACTTAAAATGCGCACTTTATCATAAAAATGTAACGGATCGTTCGTGTTTGAGAACTTTTTTTAGCAAGGAACTATAAAAAACAAGCCTCAATCCTCTGGATGGGCTTGTTGATAGCGATGCAGTTCCTCTTTCAAACCAGGACGTTCCGCAAAGAACTGAATCATTCCGTTAATCTTATCCAACGCTTCGATACTAATATGATGCTCGATTCCTTCGACATCCTTATAGATCAGTTCTTCATCCACACCAACGAGACGAAGAAAATCTTCAAGTAAGGCGTGTCGTTCCACGAGACGCTTTCCGATTTTGCGTCCTTTAGGTGTCAGCATGAGACCCCGATACTTTTCATAAACAAGGTACGTCTCCCGGTCGAGCTTTTGAACCATCTTCGTTACCGAGGACGGGTGAACTCCTAACGACTCCGCTATATCCGATACGCGAGCGTATCCTTTATCTTCAATCAGTTTATAAATTTGTTCCAAATAATCTTCCATACTCGGAGTTGGCACGACATCACCTTCCCATTTCATTCATTAGCGTTTCCAGTTCCACTCATCACTACGGTATTTCTCGGCAAGACGCTCAATCTCCTGCCACTGCTCACTCGTGAATGTCAACGGAACGAACGACAAATCAAGCGCGTCTTCGAAGCCTTTCGTGAACGCTTCTCGTACCTCGTCAAATGCGACAGCGCGACCTGCTAGCTCGTTCAAAGCGACAGCTTTTCCTGAAAAACGCGCTTTCATCCGCTCGCGCGTCGACTCATCATCATACAAGAAACAATCAAACAATTCACCTTCATCGACAGAGAGTGGGACCGAACCGTGCTGTAAGACAACGCCTTGATGGCGAACTTGTGCACTTCCTGCGACTTTCCGTTTTCCGACAGCAAGTTCATAATACGATGCTGCATCAAAACAGACGGCTGATTTCGGCTTCCGTAATTCTTCTTTCTCCTCTTCCGTCAACGGTACGGAAAACTCGACCGGAATGCCGAGGTGATGGTATCCTTTGCGAATCCCTTCCGTCAACATCCGATAACTTTCGATGACCGTGCGTGGTAAACCTTCTGTATCTTCCGGGATGACGACACTGTATGTCAACTCGTCCGCATGCAAAACAGCGCGTCCTCCTGTCATCCGACGCACGATCGGAATCCCGAGCTCTGCAATCCGCTTTCGATCGATATCACGGGTTGCCCGTTGAAAATGACCAACACTTAATCCACGTGGTTCCCATGAGTAAAAACGAAGCGTCGGCGCGATCTCCCCCCGCCCGACGAACTGAATCAATGCTTCATCGATTGCCATGTTCATTGCCGGCTCCATCGCCGGCGTCGTCAACACTTGCCACTCTCTGTTCACTTGAGCACCCCCAAAACGTTTCCGTCTTAGTGTATCAAACCCATTCTCGGTCGCGCAATCACGAGTCGATTGCCGAAATCGATTTCGTTGACTATAATGAAACAGAGGTTAAACGAACGAAGGGGTTGGAAGTCGAATATGGAAACTGGAACTATCATTACGATCGTATTATGGGTCGCGCTGATCGCCTACATCGCTTGGCGTTTCATGCCGGTCAAAGGCATCACGAAATTGTCGCAAGAAGAATTCCGTGCGAACTACCGTAAAGCACAAATCGTCGATGTTCGCGAGACACAGGAATTCAAAGGTGGACACATCGTAGGTGCCCGTAACATCCCGGTCAGCCAAATGAAGATGCGCTCGAAGGAATTACGAAAAGACATGCCGATTTACTTGTATTGTCAAGGTAGCATGCGTTCTTCACAGGCTGCAAAAGTCTTGAAAAAAGCAGGCTATACGAATCTGTATCAGTTAAAAGGCGGATTCAAGCAGTGGTCAGGAAAAATCAAACGGAGCTAATGCTTCGTTCATCGCAAAAAGAGGATCTCTCCTTCGTCGGAGAGGTCCTCTTTTTTATGAAACAGCTTATGCGTGTACTTCTTGTTTTGGTTCATAGCGTAAGACGGGTTTTCGAGCAGCAAGTGTCTCGTCCATCCGTTTGACGACCGTCGTGTGTGGTGCGTTCAAGACGACATCCGGTGTCTCTTCGACCTCTTTTGCAATCTGGAGCATCGCATCACAGAAGGCATCGAGTGTTTCTTTTGACTCTGTTTCCGTCGGTTCGATCATGATACACTCCTCGACGTTCAACGGGAAGTAGATCGTTGGTGGATGGTATCCAAAGTCAAGCAGACGTTTAGCGATGTCAAGCGTCCGGACACCTAGTGCTTTTTGACGTTTACCCGACAAGACGAATTCGTGCTTGCAATAGACGTCGTATGGCGCGTCATACGCACCTTTGAGACGAGCCAACATATAGTTCGCATTCAAGACCGCTTCTTTTGAAACGCGAGCAAGTCCTGCGCCACCCATTGTCCGAATATAACTATACGCACGAACGTTGATGCCGAAGTTACCGTAGAATGGTTTGACGCGACCGATTGCTTCCGGGCGATCGTAGTCGAGGACATAACGCTCTTCTTCTTTTCGGACGATTGGTTTTGGCAAGTATGGAATCAAATCTTGTTTGACACCTACTGGACCCGATCCTGGTCCGCCACCACCGTGTGGTCCTGTGAACGTCTTATGCAAGTTCAAGTGGACGACATCAAAGCCCATGTCCCCTGGACGAGCGATGCCCATGATCGCATTCGAGTTCGCACCATCATAGTACAGCTTTCCGCCTGCTTCATGAACCGCTTGTGCGATTTCGACGATATCCGACTCGAATAAACCAAGCGTGTTCGGATTCGTCAACATGAGTGCCGCTGTATCGTCACCGACTTTTTTCTTTAAGTCCGCTAAATCAACAAGACCACGTTCATCCGATAAGACCGTCACGGTATCGAAACCAGCGACAGATGCCGATGCCGGATTCGTTCCGTGCGCGGAGTCTGGAACGAGAACCTTCGTCCGCTTGAAATCACCACGCGCATGATGATATGCCTTAATCAGCATCAAACCTGTCCATTCACCATGTGCCCCCGCAGCTGGCTGAAGCGTCACTTCATCCATTCCTGTGATGACCGCAAGTTTTTCTTGCAGATCATACATCAAACCGAGTGCACCTTGAACACTTTCGACTGGTTGAAGAGGATGAATGTGTGCAAACCCAGGAAGGCGCGCCATATCTTCATTGATTTTTGGATTGTATTTCATTGTACATGAACCAAGTGGATAGAATCCAGAATCCACACCATGATTACGGTTCGAAAGCGCCGTGTAGTGACGAACGAGATCAAGTTCAGACACTTCCGGTAGCGCCACGTCTCCCTTCCGTAACATCGACTCTGGTAACAATTCTTCTACTGCCACCTCATCGACAGTCGGAAGCGGCAAGCTATAGGCGATACGACCCGGTTTGGAAATTTCAAAGATCAATGTTTGCTCATTCATGTGTGAGTCCCCCTAACGCTGTCACGAATTGATCCAACTCTTCATTCGTCCGTAATTCCGTTGCACAGACGAGCATCTCATTTTGACGCGCCGCGTCATAAGCACCTAACGGTAAACCCCCGATGATTCCGTGCTCGAGCAATTGTTGACTCGCATGTGTCGCGTCGATTGGTAATGTAACAACGAATTCATTGAAACTCGGTCCATCGTCAACGATCGTCAAGCCAGCTTGTTTCAGCTTTTGCTTTAATGCATACGCCGTTTGCAAGTTGCGTGTCGCGAGTTCTCGGATTCCCCGTTTTCCGAGTGCGCTCATCGCGATCGAAGCAGCGAGTGCATTCAACGCTTGGTTCGAACAGATGTTAGATGTCGCTTTGTCACGGCGAATGTGTTGTTCACGTGCTTGTAACGTCAGAACGAAACCGCGTTTTCCGTTTTCATCAACGGTCTGTCCAACGAGACGTCCTGGAATCTTACGCATTAATGCTTTTGTCGTCGTAAAATAACCACATGTCGGTCCTCCAAAACTTTGTGGAATTCCGAACGGTTGGCAGTCTCCGATCGTAATGTCGGCGCCAAGTTTACCTGGTGCTTCTAAGATACCGAGTGCCAGTGGGTTCGCAGAGACGATGAAGAGCGCACCACGTGCATGTGTCGCATCGGCCAATGCTTGTAGTTCTTCAACGCGACCATAGAAGTTCGGATATTGCACGATGACACAGGCGACATCTTCGATTGCATCGAGTTGATCAATTCGCGTGACACCATGCTCAAGCGACAACGTCTCGACGTTTAATCCTGGACCATTCGCATACGTCCGGACGACATCGTGTGCTTCCGGGTGAACGCCATCTGAAAGAACGATCGTCTTTTTCTTCGTATGGGAACACGCAAGCATGGCCGCTTCCGCTAACGCCGTAATACCGTCATACATTGACGAATTCGCGACGTCCATCCCTGTCAATTCACATATCATCGATTGGAATTCAAAAATCGCTTGTAGTTCACCTTGCGAAATTTCTGGCTGATACGGTGTATAGGCAGTGTAAAACTCTGAGCGCAGCAACATATGGTTGACGACAGCAGGTGCATAATGATCATAGATGCCAGCGCCAAGGAACGATGGATATTGTTTCGTATTCATGTTTTGGTCGGCAAGCTTCGAGAGTGTCCGAATCAAATCTGTTTCCGGAAGTGGTACACCAACTTCTTCCAATGTACCGTTATCACGGACGGATGCCGGGATATCAGCGAGTAAATCTTCAATCGATGCTGCACCGATTGTCTGTAACATCGCCTGCTCATCTTCTGTTGTCATTGGTAAATAACGAAAATCCATAGAAATATCCCCCTTATTTCGTGCGACGATAAAACGGTGTCGCTGTTCGTTTCGCTGCTAGACGTTTTCCGCGTACTTCTACTTCAAATTCTTCTTTCTCCGCCACTTCAGAAGGAACGAGCGCCCAAGCGATTGCTTTTCCGACTGTCGGCGGTAACGTACCCGTCGTCACGACACCTACGACTTCTCCGTCATGCCAAACCGGTGCATCTTGACGCGCAATCCCTTTATCAAGTAGTTCAAGACCAATCAATCGTCTCGGTGCACCTTGTTCTTTCTGTTGTAACAAGACTTCCGAACCAACGAACGATTTGACTTGTGGTTTGACCGCAAAACCCATTCCGGCTTCGATGGGTGAAATCGTTGCTGATAATTCATGTCCATACAGCGGAAGACATGCCTCAAAACGTAATGTGTCACGTGCCCCAAGCCCGCATGGTACGACACCTTGATCAAGCAATGCTTGCCAGACAGCAGGTGCATCACCAGCTGCCATGTAGAGTTCGAATCCATCTTCCCCTGTGTACCCACTACGTGAGACGATCATTTCCACTCCTGCAATCGTCCCTCGTTGGAACTTGAAAAATCCGATCTCCGATAAAGCAAGTGGTGTCATACCAGAAAGGATGGCTTCCGCCCGTGGTCCTTGGACCGCAATTTGACCATATTGTTCCGATTGATTCTCAAGCGTGACGTCCCCTGTTAGATAGTGGCGTAAATGTTGTTCGTCTTTTTCAATGTTCGAAGCATTGACAACGAGAAGATAATCCGTTTCTGCTAAACGATAGACGAGTAAATCATCCACTGTTCCACCGTCTTCTTGGCATAAGACGTTATATTGCGCTTGCCCCACCGCAATCTTTGAAATATCATTTGATAACGTGGCTTGTAAAAATGTCAGAGCATCCGGTCCGCTGACGAACAGTTCACCCATGTGCGAGACATCGAACATGCCGACGTTCTCTCTTACTGCAACGTGTTCTTCTTTAATCGAGGAAAACAAAACTGGCATTTTAAATCCCGCAAAATCCACCATCTTACCGGTTTTCGAAACCGTTTCGAATAATGGTGTTCTTTTCAATGTCGTCTGACTCATACAAATCCCCCTATTAACGAACGTTTTCACTCTCTCTTCTCATTAATGTTCCATTTTCAAATTTATCTTACCAATTTAAATCATAATTATCTAGTATTATTCGGAAAAAGGAACATACGAAAAAGAGAGAAAGGACCCTGTCCCTTCTCTCCTATTGTTTCATATTCTTCCCATGAAAGCCATTTCAAAATTGTTTGATTCCGGCAGTTCGTTTGATTTCCTCCTGGAGTCGACGACCTTCCGTCACCAATTGGCTTGTTCCTTGCTTCACACGATTTCCTTCTTCAGTGATTCGATTGATATTTCCTTTGATTTGATCGATTCGCTGCGTCGTATGATCAATGTTCGTCTGCAAGGTTTGCTGACGAATCGTAAAGCGCTCCATCAATTGCTTTAATTGTTGAATATCCTGAGATAGCTTCTTCTTGTAAAGAATGAATCCGAACAACACAAGTCCTACGATGGACAATAAAATAATACCTAACGTAATCCAAATCATGACTTTTCCTCCAATACAGTTTCAATCGCATGAACCAACTCTTCGATTGATGTCGTTCCTTCAATGCGAACAGTGGCAACTCCAGCATACAAAGAATAGCGACGATCGAATAAATGCTTCACCTGTTCCCGTTCTGTCACGAGTGGACGATTCGAGTCAGAAGCAATCCGTTTCCAGATGACATCAAATGGCGTATCAATCCAAATGACTGTCCCAGCCTTTTTCATGAACAGTCGGTTCTCTTCTCGTTCGACGATTCCACCACCTGTGACGACTACCTCCGCTTTGCTGTTCCTCAACAATTCGCTCTCGTGTGTACGAAATCCTGCTTCGCCATGCTCAGCAAAAAAAGAAGGAATCGTTTGTCCATGTTTCTGTTCGAAGTGTTCATCCAATTCGTCGACCGTGTATCGTCCACGTAATCGATGTCCGACGGCTGATTTACCAGTTCCCATAAAGCCAATCAAATAAACCTTACTCATGTGTAGCGACCGCCTCGATTCTTTGACCATTCTCTAATCTCGCTTCCATTTTAAAGCCTTTATCGGTCACTGTACAGCTGACTTGCCCGATTGGATAGCGGAGGGTCTCATCCTTCGTACAATCTGCTTTTGCCGCGCGGATGAGAGATTCGAGTTGTAGTGCTTCTTGTTCCAACTGATGATGGCGCATTTCTTCGTCAATTTGCTGACAAGAAATCAAGAGCACGACTCCTATTCCCAGAAGTAACAGTAAGGTCTGAATCAAGATGAATCCGTCTTGACGCATCGGAAGGAACGTTTGCTGTCGTTCAACTGAATTGAAAGGATCTCGGCAGTGCTTGTCACAGTGTAATGTTTGACATCGCGAGCGTATGTCAGTTCACCTCCTTGTTCTTTCTTGAGGCGTAGTTGATCTTGCACACGGACGAGACGCCATTTTTCAGCCGTCTCTCCCGGATTAACGTCCATTCCGCGAATCTCATCTCCAACGCGTTCACACATCGTACTCCGCCACATGAGCCGTTCTACGGTATGAAAGAACAGTTCTTCATTCATTCGATTGACTTCTGGTGGGCGAACGAGTGGTGTCAGCGTCAAAATCGCCAACAGGAGCAACGGACTGATCCACAGGACGAACGATAGTTCGAGGAGGGTCATTCCGGATTCTGCTCGCAAGACATGTCGTTTCATTGCACCACGCTCCTTGCTTCAGAACATAGGACACTGTTCGGTTTTCAACTTGATCCGTCGCCATCTGCTCAAGCTGTTTCGTCTCTTGTTCCCAGTTGATTTGTTTCGTTCGTAAATCGAGATAAGGATCGATCGCTAGCATTATGAAGACACCCATCGCAACGATAGAGAGAATCACTTCGAGCAAAGAGAAACCCGCTTGTCGTTTGTCCTGCATACTTCTCACCTCACTTTACGGATTGCCATTTGATAGTTCCCAAGTAAGAATTTAATTTCATACTCGGCTGTTGCCGAACGGCAAGACCACGTCGCTGCATAAATCGAGTGATAGCTCTTAAAGTAGATGATGCGGTTTGACGGGGGAACGGCACATGTATGCCCATTCTGGAACGTTCGTTGCCATAACAGCCGGTCATCCGCAAGAACAAGGTATCCTGTCCCGTCTCCACGAAATCGAAACTGCATCAATGCTTGATCTTGTTTCGAGTACTGCATGAGCCGAAGCGTCTGAATATCTTGTTCCATTAGACGAACCTCTTGTTCAAGCGGAATCCAGTCCGGTCGTTTTTCAAATAGTGCCGGCAACAACAAAACAAGTAAACAAGCAATGATTGTCAGTACCGCCGTCATCTCAAATAAGGTAAATCCTTGTTCACTTCGTAAGTTCGCCAGTCTTCG
The DNA here is from genome assembly GCF_002439205.1 of Exiguobacterium sp. UBA6309. Classification (NCBI taxonomy): domain Bacteria; kingdom Bacillati; phylum Bacillota; class Bacilli; order Caryophanales; genus Exiguobacterium; species Exiguobacterium sp. UBA6309. The sequence goes on from NZ_DJTL01000009.1 coordinate 42,693, forward strand.
GATCATAAGTATACGTCTCCTGATCACAGACGAGGGCATTCGGTTTATCAGCAGTTCCCCGATTGATCGTCTGAAGCGATTCTGGGTACTTCTTCTCTTTGGCATAGTAAAGGTTTACTTCTGACCGAATGACCCGGATGTTCGCCTCACAACTCACACCTTTCGCCTGGTCCTTGCCGCTTGTCATCGTAGGAATCAAAACGAGCAGTAATAACGAAATGATCAATAAGACGGCTGCCATCTCCAGTAAGGTGAATCCATCCTGTCGTTTTAAGAATTGTTTCATCGTATCGTCTCCTCTGTTTAGAATGGAAGCTGCTGTATCGCTAGCTGAATCGGATAATACAAGATGAGAAACAACGTTCCCGTCATGATCGTCAATCCGCCGTACAAAATCGGCTCGATCCATAACAACTTTTTCTCTAACTCCTCTTCCATCGACTCATGCAAGAGCGTCGCTTGTTCAAGCAACAACGGACCAAGATCTCCACTTTCTCGCGCTAAATGGACGATTCCAATCGTCTCGGCTTCGATGATCTCATCTTCGCCAAGCGCTTCTGCAAGTGGTTCCCCCGCCTGTTGTTTAGCATGCAAACGAGCGTACAAATGACCTTTTTTATTCGCTTGTCCTTGCTCTAGATGACGAAAGGTCTCTTCGAGCGAAAAGCCAGCATCGATAAATGATCCTACTTCGATCGTGAATAAATAGCTGTAGTAGAGACGAATCAAACGCTGTAGCGGTTTCAGTCGTAAAATACGGTTTAATGGAAAGAAGCGAAAGAAGAAGTAACCGGAGGTTAACAAAATAACGGGAATACTTGCGAGCATATATTTCGCAGAGGGGTGAAGAAGAAGATGAAGAAATGAGGGGAGAGTTTTCGGGTCCGACATCTCGAGGAGAGATGGAAATACGTAGAGGGCGTAAAAGAAGAACAGCAGGAATAGACTGGTCGCTAGAACAAGCGGATATCGGATCATCTTCCAAAACTTCGATCGCATTTCTGTTTCGAGGTCGAGCAGTTTCACGATTTGGCGAAGAACAAGCAACGGTCGCTCTGTCCTTTCTCCAACAAAAAGAAGTCGTTTTAAGGTATTCGTTAACGCAAGCGGTTCAAGGGATGCTGCAAAGGAGTCTCCTTTTTCAAGACGTTGCTCCATTTCTCCGACCACTTCCGAGAACGGATGACGCTCGAATCGTTTTAAAATGAGTAGCGTCTCTTTCGCGGAAATTCCTTTTGATAACAAGCGATGATATCGTTTTAAGAACCGACTTTGATCGCGGCTTGTAAGTTTCTGACGGTACAGCGGACATCCTCTCCTTTTCGCTCGAGATGAATAATGCGTTGACAGACAGCTAGCTCTGACTCTTCGATACCTAAACTGCGCAATCGTAATCGCGCTTCATCAATACTACCAGCGTGTAGCGTGAACAACACGACGTGACCACTAAGGGCGGCATTCATCGTCAAACGTGCTGCCTCCCTTGTCCGCACCTCACCAAAAGCAATCCAATCTGGATCCGCTCGCAGTATTTCCTCAAAACATCGAGTAGCAGTGAAGCCTGCTTTTTCATTTAGTTCCAGTTGTAAGACGTTTGGTACCGTACATTCCACCGGATCTTCAATCGAGATGATTCGTTTTTCTTCCATTGCACTCATCAAGGAATATAACATCGTCGTCTTTCCTGCACCTGTGGATCCGGAAATGACGATACACCCATGTCGTTGTTCAGCTAACCATGCGAAGTCCAATTGATCATGTAACGTTTGTAAAGCCGTTTCTCGAGAGACTGTCGAACGATAAAAACGCCACGACATCGCATCCCCTTGTCGACTCGGTAACAACGAGACACGCATTCCCTTTTTCCCATGTGGATACAAGCCACTTTGCGGAATTCGTTCATTTTGTTCCTTTAAGTTCGCCTCATAGCGAATATGGCTGACAAGCGTCCGGTAACGTGTCAGTTCTACGTCATCTTGTTCACACAGCCCATCGCTCGTTCGACAAACGATTCGGACGCGAGTCTCGTTCGGAACGAAATGAACATCTGTTGCACCGAGTGCTTCGAATCGTTCCATGAGTTGTGTCGTCCATTCCTTCATTTCTACTCACCTCCCTACAGCAAACAATACACAAAAAAAAGAAGCCGACCAAACCGGCTTCTTTACGATACGTGTGCTATTGTCCGATGTTTACGCTTCGCTAATGTCTCAAGACCCGGTTTATCATACCCAATAACGAGTTGTTTTCCATCAGTGATGATTGGGCGGCGTAACAATTTCGGGTTATCACTCATGAGGCGTAATAACTCACTGAGTTTCATGTCTTCAATATCAATGCCGAGATCTTTGAAGGCTTGACTGCGTGTTGCGAGCAAACTTTCAATCCCGTCTGTCGATAATTTTAACAGTTCCATGAGTTCATCAACTGTTGGAGCATTTCTGAACAGATGACGTTCCTCTACATCAACATGTTCCTCTTTTAACCATGATTTCGTTTTACGACATGATGTACAGCTTGGATATGTGAAAAAGACTAACTCATTCGCCATTTTTGCTCCTCCTCTCAAAGTGTGGGGTTTCATTACAGTTACTATAGCACGACATTTTGACTTTGTACACCTTTTGTACAACTATTGTACAACTTTTTTTGAAACTTCATCTTTTGTTCACAGTTATTCCTTAACAATCACTAGAACAGGATAGACGAATGATTGTTTGCTTGGTAAAATAAGTACGTATATTGACTATCTGTCGGATTTAGGGGGTTATAGGAATGGGGAGAATGTACCGCGTACTCGGTTTCTGGACTGGTATCATCGCAGTCATGGCATTTATCGGCGCATTGGGTGGCGATGCAAGCTCAAGTGAGCATACGGATTCATTTTTAGTCATGGGCTTCGTCTTCTTGGCACAAACTGTCTTTTTTGCAGCGCTTGGTTACTTGCGTTTAACTGAAAAAACGTATGTCTATATCTTTGGAGCTTACTTAACTGTATTTTTCATCGTCTTTACGTACTGGTCGAACTTCCAGATGTAATGAAAAAACTCGTCATCCTCTTGGATGGCGAGTTTTTTTGCTTATAGAAACGGATTGGTTTTCATCTCTTGTCGAATCGTCGTATTTGGACCGTGACCCGGATAGACTGTCGTGTCTGCTGGTAGTTCCGCAATGAGTCGATCAAGCGAACGCATCAATACGTCTTGATTCCCACCATAAAGATCCGTTCGTCCGACGCCTTGTTGGAATAGGAGATCCCCACCGAACGCGATTCGTTCTCCCTTGAAATAGAACGTCACACTTCCTGGTGAGTGTCCTGGCGTCTCAAGTACATGCATTGAAAAGTTACCGATTGCCAATCGTCCTGGTTGTAACAGATGATCGGCTGGCTTCATGCGCATCGGCGGCATGCCGAATTTTGCCGAACCATTCCATTCTGGATTACCAAGCCAGCCTGCCTCTTCCGCATGAACGTAGACAGGAGCTTCCGTGAAGCGTCGTAACATATCCACACCACCAATGTGGTCAAAGTGAGCATGGGTCAAAAGGATTCCTTTTAAGGTTGCTCCTCGACTTTCAATTTCATCGAAAAAACGCATATCTTCTGTTCCTGGATCAATGACGAGACACTCCTTGTCCTTAAATAACAAGTAGCCATTCTCAGATGCCATACCAGAAGTGATCATGACGATTTCCATTCTATAAAACCCCTTTTCAATAGACTCTTCCCCTACTATACACGAAATTGTCGAAAGTTCCTGCAACGCCCTCTCGACTTTATCCCGAGAGTCGGATAAACTAAAAAGTGAGATTTAAGTGAAATCTTCGTGAAATTCATAATGTGATTGTTTAAGGGGGAGTACGTCATGCATTTGGATCAACCAATCGGTTGGCTTTTCTTCTTCGTCGCACTCGTCGGTGTTTGGGCCGTCGTTCGTTCACTTAAGAAACGCCAAATGTTTCCACTCGTATTCGCGGCCCTAACTGTCGTCTTATTCGGCTGGTTTGGGATTGCGACATTGATTTACGGCGGTATTCCATCGTAATCAGAGTACGCTAAAAGAGAGGTGCCTCGAGCATCTCTCTTTTTTGTTATTTTATAAAAAGAGTAGACCTACTAGAACGTAGACCTACTCTCAGTATTATCTTACTTATTTTGAAGTTTGAAGGAAACGTAGCAAGTCGCCATAGATGACTTTATCTGAGAGTCCTAATTCTTTCTCAGATTGTTTCGTAGATTGTTTACACATTTCCGCTTGTTCCCCGTCCTTCACTTCTTCTCCTGTCTTACGGTCATAACATGTTTCTTGCGTGTAGACCGTCTTATCTGTTACGACAGAACCGTCACGGAACAACGCATAGTCTTTATGTTGTTTTGAGAAGAGATCGGTACCGAACAAGATCTCATTCTTGAAATCATGACCTAACAGGTGAAGCAATGTTGGTTTGATATCGATTTGACTCGCAACATTTTCGTGTTTGACACCTTTCGTTTGACCCGGTAAATGAATGACGAACGGTACACGTTGCAGTTGCGCAACATCATACGGAGTCAACTCATCTTTGTTCATGAGTTCTGCCATCGCAGCATTATGGTTTGTTGAAATACCGTAATGGTCACCGTATACCATGAAGATCGTATCATCCCACGTACCATCTTTTTTGAGACCTTCGATGAACTTACCGAGTGCCATATCTTGATACGCTAGCGCCTGAACGTAGTGGTTCAGTGTCGTAGAACTCGTTTCTAGCGGTGGTACGAGTTCATCTTCTGGTTTTGGCATCTCAAATGGATAGTGGTTCGTTAACGTAATGAATTTCGAATAAAACGGACGTGGTAAATCTTTTAACATCGGAAGTGACTGTTCAAAGAACTTGTCATCGAGTAAGCCCCACTCCGTCAAATCTGCCGGATCCCCTAAATCATAATCCGTCTCCGAGAAGAAACGATCTACGCCGAAACTGTTGTAGACGATGTCCCGGTTCCAGAATGACTTGTTATTCGCATGGAAAACAGCTGAGTAATAGCCATCTTCTTTCAACATCTCAGGTGTTGCACGGAATTCGTTCTCTCCGTTCGTAAAGAATGCAGATCCACGACCAAGTGGATAGATCGAATTCTCAAGAATGAACTCAGCATCTGACGTTTTCCCTTGTCCTGTGTTGTGATAGAAGTTATCCCATGAATGGGATTCCTTGATCAATTTATTCAAGTTCGGTGTAATTTCTTGACCGTTTGGTGCTTTTAAACCAACGGCAAATGATTGAGCTGACTCAAACGAGATGACGATGACGTTCTTACCTTTATACTTGCCGAACATCGCCGGATTGGCTGCAGCATGCTTCGAATCGATGAAGTTTTGGACTTCTGATAACTCAGAGCTATCCGCAAGTGCTTTTTGCGCAGATGTCTTCGACTGGATGAGTGCGTCATACATATGGAAGTTAAATGTTCCGATGTTCTTAACGAGTAATTCCCGGTCAAAGGCACGTGTCAATAATTCTGGACGTTCTGTCTCAGCAAGCGTCAAGTTTCCAAGGAAGACGACGACTGCTGCGACGAATGCAAGAATCGCGCGTCCACGTGACGCGACGTTTTTAGACATATCCATTTTCCGTAAGAAAAATGGTAAGATGATCAAATCGCCGACGATCAGTAAATCAGCCCAACTTAAAAGCGATGCGAGTGAAGCTGAAACCGTCTCCGCATTCGAAGTTTGGAACAATACTGGCAACGTCAAGTAATCATTAAAGAAGCGGAAAAAAATGATGTCCGCATATAAAATGATGGTTGCGACGAACAGTGTACCGTAAATGAACCATTTTTGAACATTTCCTCGGAAGAAGAAGCTAAATCCAAACATGAAGAGCGCTGAACTAATAGGATTAATTAGTAGAATGAATGCTTGCGCGGAGTTCGTTACGGGAACGTTGAAGAAAAGTGTATACGCTAAATACGTTTTTAACCAAATCAATAAGGTCGCAATCCAAAAAAGCTTATGCTCTTTATAAGTACTGCGAACGCCTTGACCCATCTTTAGGCGCATTCGCGACCAGATGTTTGCGTCTTGCTGCATAAAAACCTGCCTCCTAATTTACATGTGCTTTCTGCTTTCAGTTCACACAACTTACATCATAATGTACATATACCCATATCACGTGAAAATTTTACGCTTAGTTTTACAAAAATGCAACCGGAATCCGGAAGATACTTAACAATCACACAATTACTATACGTTTGTAAACAAAAAAAAGATTCGCCGGAGCGAACCTTTCATTGAAATTGAATATTATCATTTTTTCAAGAACATTTGCTTAGCAAGCCATGCACAGCCGATGACTCCAGCATCGTTTCCGAGTTCAGCGATCTTGAACGTCGTTGATCCAAAGACACGGGGTAACGCAAACCGTTCAAATTGCTGACGTAGTGGTGCAAGCAGTGTTTCACCTGCTTTCGAGACACCACCACCGATGACGATGATTTCCGGATTGATACTATTTGCTAGATTCGAAATCGCAAGTCCGAGGTGGAACGTCACTTCCTCTACGACATCCGTTGCGATACGATCGCCTTTCTCATATGCTTCAAATACATCTTTCGCCGTCACTGCTTTAATGTCATTCAGTAGTGTTTCTTGTCCTTTACGTTTCTCAAGACCAAGACGGGCGATACCCGTTGCTGAAGCAATCGTCTCAAGGCATCCTTTACGTCCACATCCACATAGGACGCCACCTTCAGGCAACATCGTGATATGACCGATTTCTCCTGCCATTCCGACCGTACCGTGAACGATTTGTCCGTTCGTGATTAGACCACCACCAACACCCGTACCAAGTGTGACAGCGAGTAATTCTGTTGCGCCACTACCGGCACCTTTCCACATCTCACCGATCGCTGCTGCATTTGCATCATTTTCAAGTACTGCCGGTAAACCTGTCAACCGTTCGAATTCACCGACGAGTTCAAAATTATGCCAACCGATGTTGACCGCCTTTTCGACGACACCTGTATTGAAGTCGATGAATCCCGGCGCGCCGATTCCCGCTCCGACGAAATCCTCTGGTCGTTTATCGCTTTCTTGACACTTCTCAAAGAATGATTTTGCAATATCTCCTGGAATTTGTGCCCCATCATTCAGGATCACCGTCTCAATCTCCCATTTTTCCACGATGATGCCTTGCAAATCCAAAATTGCCATCTTCACTGTCGTTCCACCGATATCAATGCCGAGTAACCATTTCATTGCTCTGTCTCCCCTATGCTCATATAATGTCTACTTGTTCATTTTAACGGACACACTCGTATTGCGCAAAGGGTTGCGCAACCTTAAACATTATCGGATTGTGAACGTTTTAACTCATGTCGTAAGATGAGTTTTGCTGAATCATACTGACGTTGCTCTAAAACGCCTGCTTCTTGCAATTCATCAAGTTCGAGCATCATCATCGCAATATCTGATGCTCGATCTCCTAGATAGATGAATGTTCCGTACGTCTTAAGTAACTGTTGTACATCATACAGTGTCTTCATCGACCATCGGCTCCTTTACATACGCATGTAGCAAATCATAGGTCGCTTGTAATGACGTCTCATGTGTTCGCTCGTAAGAATGGCTCGATTCAATCCCCGGACCAAATAGTCCGTGTCGAACATCATGGCCCGCACGCACTGCTGCCGAAGCGTCCGAACTATAGAACGGATAAATATCAACTTTATATGGGATACTATTGCGTTGTGCTAGACGTGTTAGCTGATGACGTAACTCTAAGTCATACGGACCGGAACCGTCTTTTGCACAAATCGAGACCGTGAATTCGTCAGAGTGCTGACCATCTCCTAACGCACCCATGTCGACCGCGATATATTCTGCGACTTCTTCCGTGAATCCAGCATTTCCACCGAACCCAACCTCTTCGTAATTTGAAATCAGGATCTGGACCGTGTGTGGCAGGTCGATGGTTTTCCATTCTTTAATCAATTCGAGCAACAAAGCAACCGATGCTTTATCATCGAGATGGCGCGATTTCACAAACCCAGTTTCCGTATAGAGGAAACGCGGATCAAACGTCACGACGTCTCCTACTTCAATCCCCGCGACCCGCGTCTCTTCTGCTGTCGTCGAACGAATATCAAGTCGGACTTCGATATTATCAGCGGACCGTTCCGTTTTATTCGTCTCGCGTGACGTATGGACACTCGAATGATGGAAAACAATCGTACCGGAAATCGTTTGACCGTCCATCTTATGAATGAGACAGTTCTCTCCTTCGATCGCTGTCCAAGCATACCCACCTAACTGTGATAAACTGAGTCGCCCCGTTGGCAAAATCTCTTTTACCATTGCACCTAACGTATCGACGTGTGCCGTCAGCAATCGTGTACGGTTTGAAGCGCCAGGCAAAGTCGCTAAGATCGCTCCCTTTTCAAGTTTGCGATACGTGATCCCGTCTGCAACCAAACGCTTTTCTACATATGTAATCGCTTCTTTCGTCGAACCTGTCGGACTTGGAATCGAGACCAACTCTTCAATCGTACGTATGACTTCTTTCATGTTCATTCGCTCCCTTTCAATCGGACTACACCGTACTATCCGCTTTGTTTTCATGATAACAAATATTCATTCTTTGTCGGTACTGATATCCTATATGCACTACGCGAAAAAGCTGTAGCACTTTTTTGCTACAGCTTTTTGTCCACACCATATAATGAACTTAGACGTATTTTTTCATCCAAATATCATCGCGGTATGTGCCGTCTTCTAATTTTACAGAGTCTGGATCTTCGGCATATACTTCAAAGCCGAGCGATTCGTAAAGACTTTGCGCTGCTTCATTTCCTGATAATACGGCAAGAATGACTTGCTCAACGTCTGGTAACTTCTTCGCCTCGTCGATCAAGGCCTCCATTAGAGCACGACCGGTCCCTCCACGATATTCAGGCGAAACATATACTCCGGAAATCATCGCTTTGTGCGACTCACGTGACAGTTCGTATGGCTTGACCTGACCAAACCCAAACAATACATCGCCGTCGAACATACCGAGCCAAATCTCATCGGAGTCGGGTTCTCCTTCTAGACCTTCTCGTACTTCGCGGAGCGGGGTTTGCTGTTCATCGTCAAACGAATGACCGAAAGCATCTGGATGATTCTTTAATCCCTCAAGGCGTAGATTCCAGTATTGTTCTGCATCCTCTTTAGTTAATTTTCGAAAAGTATACATGACTGTCGATTCTCTCCTTTTTTGGGTTTCATGACGTACAAAAAATAACGGAAAAACGCTTCTATCTCTTACTTAACCTTTTTCTAGTAAAATAAAACCTAGATTTTTTCTCTTTAATTTCACTTAAATACAGTAGTGATGTTTGCCTCTTCTTTTTTCTCATAACAAAAACTCAAAGGTGGACACTAAGATACAGGATCACCATTTGAGTTTTTAAGCTCTCTATTTATGAGGTTTTCGTCATGCTTCGCGCCGTTAACCTTGCAAGACAGGTTCGAGCGTCTGACGCAATACATCAGCAGAATGATGAAACTTCTTCATTTCTTCTTCCGTCAACGCGACTTCAATGATTTCCCGCACACCTTGACGATTGATGATCGCCGGTACTCCGATGTGAATGCCGGAAATCCCGTACTGCCCATCTACATATGCCCCGACCGTCAACAAACAGTTCTCGTTCCCAAGGATGGCACGCACGATTCGAACAAGTCCAAGTCCAATCGCATAATAAGTTGCTCCTTTACGTTCGATGATATGGTAGGCAGCATCCCGAACGTTGATATAGATTTGATCAAGGTCTGCTTGAGAATAACGATTGTCCTCAGCAAGCAGTTCATCAATCGTTTTTCCATAAATACGGCTATTACTCCAGGCAGCGAATTCCGTATCTCCATGTTCTCCAAGAATGTAGGCATGGGCATTGCGAGAATCGATGTGAAAGTATTCTCCAAGCATTTGACGCAGACGTGCTGTGTCGAGTACCGTTCCTGATCCAAATACGCGTGATTTTGGAAGACCGGAATACTTCCAAGCCAGATGTGCCATGATATCGACAGGATTGGAAGCAACGACGATGATACCGTCAAAACCGGAATCCATAATCTGACGAATCATTTCTTTCATGATCAATGCATTCTTTGCGACGAGATCAAGTCTCGTCTCACCTGGTTTTTGAGGAGCTCCCGCCGTGATGACGACGACCTCCGCCTCTCGGCAGTCCATATACTCTCCAGCCCAGATTCGCATCGGTGAAGAGCTAAATGGTGTTCCGTGGTTTAAGTCCATTGCCTCGCCTTCTGCTTTGGCTTTGTTGACATCAATGATGACAAGTTCTTCACAAAGTCCAGCTGTTGACATCTGATAAGCAAAGCTTGAACCAACTGCACCAGCTCCAATGAGGGCTACCCGTGTCACTTTCGCATGTAATTCCATATCGTTATGTCCACCCTTTCATTCGTCCTAAGAGTTTGTTAACTATCTCACAAATAAATTGTAACATCTTTCACATTCTTTGTACCATGTGAAATTAATCACATTTGTCCATTTTGTGTCATTAATATCCTAACATAAGGAATTACACACTCATATACTTTCCAGTTACCAGATTCGAATGATGATAAACCCGATTCCACTCGCTAAACCACTTGTTAAGACATTGACAGCATCATTCCCTAAAAGTCGAATGCCTGAAACGTAAACGGTCGGTTGACCATGGTGTTCTCGCTTTTCCGTGTATTCCCCACAAACCGAACATCGGTAAACGCGTTGCCCTACTGCTCCAAATAGTGTATCCAGTAGGCTCCCGAGTACACCGATGCTTGTTACGAGTAAGACGTCTCTTAAAGAAAGAGAAAATATCCAATGCGCTGCTACCGCAATGAATGCAGCTCCTGCAATCGTACCGACCGTTCCAATTAGCGACATCGCTCCACTCGTCCCTGCTGGTACCCGCCGTAACGTTTTGAGCGACCACGGATCACGTCTTGAGAGCGGCCCGATTTCGGATGCCCACGTATCAGCATTCGATGCTGCGATGACGAATAGAAATAACAAGAGATACGCAAAATCCATCGTCATGGCATACGCTAAGGCAGCAACGAACGCTACCCCTCCATTCGCAAGAACCTGCCATCCGTCACGCGCGCCATCTTTCTCAACGATGGAGTCGACCGATTGTTTTCTGGATCGTCCAACCTTCGATAACAAGCTCGAGCTACCAAAGAATAGTAAGAGTACTACTAATCCTTGCCATCCAAATCCAAATGAGACACCACTACCGACGAGCAGGGTCATGATCGCACCACTTGTCGTCAATAAATGAAAAGATCGTCCGGTCCAAGCAAGCAATAGACAAAACAAAATGGTCGCGCTCAGCATCGGATGACCTCTAAATCAGTGACGATCAGGTCAACGGGGATATCAAAGGCTTCTACTTCAAAATCGGAAAGAAGTTGTTCGGAAAAGGCAATCGATACTTTACATCCTGCATAGGTCACGAGTGCACGATCGTAATAGCCTCCTCCCCACCCTAAACGATATCCGTCCCGTCGATAGGCACGACCCGGAACGAGACAAAGCTCTGCTTGAGCAAGTGAAGCCCGACGTGCTGAAGCGGTCGGTTCAGCAATTCCCATCTGATTTGCTTGAAGTTGATCTTCTGGTCCATGTTCATAAAAGACCATCTCGTCTCCCACTACTTTTGGTATCAAGACCGTCTTGCCCTCTTGCCACGCCTGTTCAATCAGCATTCTTGTATCACATTCATTTCGAAAAGCTAATGTGATCGCGACACATGTCGCTTGTTGCCACTCAGGCAACAACAAAACATGTTCGTAAATCAACCGTTCCTTCTCCGTACGATTCTCCAATACATCTAATCTTTCTTTGATCAGACGGCGTACTTCTTGTTTGTTCATGACTGTCTTCCTTTCCACAAAAAAAGCCATCACACGAAGTGACGGCTTCCATCTCAATTATTTCACTTCACGGTGAAGTGTGTGCTTACGGAGACGTGGGTTGTATTTCTTCAACTCAAGACGCTCTGGGTTGTTACGCTTGTTCTTTTTAGTGATATAAGTACGGTCACCAGTTTCAGTGCAAGCTAATGTGATTTTAACGCGCATGGGATTCCCTCCTATCTAGCTCTCGATGTATCAAGTGATTTTGCTTTACATAAGGTTAAGCATACTCAAGTATCGTACCAAGAAAGGAAAGGAATTGCAACTGTTCATCCGTTCTTTTTCGGATTCGTCACGTGTTGATATGGTTTTTCAAGGTTCTCTTCAAAACGCAGTGGCTTCTTTTCGACGTGATACTCTTGTTCCACCCCGTGACGTGACTCTTCTCGTTCTAGATAAACGACCGCTGATTGGCGCAACGCATCTCCTTCAAGTCGTTTTAAGGCAACGACCAGACCACCTGAACGATCAGGAGAACGCTCACTTTCGACATCGTAGACGTTACTTACGAGTGGCAACTCTTTCATCTTCGCGATAGCTTGGGCAGCTGATGCGGTCTCCATGTTGAAGTTGTGGATGACTGCGAAATCAACGATCTTACTCAAGGCTTGCGCTTGGCGTAAGAATGCTAAATTTAGTGCCGCCAGTTGGTTATAGGTCTGAACGAGCGGTAGACCCGTCACTTGCACTCCGTAAACATGAACACCTTCTTCAAATCGATACGCTTCTGGATGTTCCGTGACGACATAGACATTCTCACCAGCAGCAGCAAGTCGTCGAGCGAGCTCCGAAGCCGGCCGGTCTGACGCATCATATTGTCGGACGAACAACAAGATGGCGTCCGTATTCCAAGATTTCTCACGCTTCACTGCCACGTAGTAATCATGTGCTGTCAAGAAGACATCCGGTTCAATATCTGAATCTTGAAGGAAAGGATATTCGCGATATCGATCATCCAACCATTCCACCGTCAGCTCCTCAGCATCCAGGCGACGCTCCGTTTCTTCAAAACGTAGGATGTGCTCCCGGAAACGATTCGCAGCATATTGAGCTGTCGTCTGTCCATCGAGGATGAACGGCCAGTCGCTCGAGACAGCGAGGAGGTATTCTCGAATGAGTTGACGCTTTGCTTTGACAGTCAACGCATCTTGATGACGATTTCGGGCTACGACACCTGCTAGTCTCTTCTCAAGTTGATGGAGATGACGAATCATCCAGTCATTCCGTTCATTGATCCAGACTTCCGCGTAGCCTTTTCGTCCCCACGTTCCCATCGCGACATGTGCCGTGTCGATGTCTTGGAAGTGACGTTCGAGGAAGATCGCCGGTGAAATCGACTCAATTCCTTGATCTTCTAAACGTTCCATCGCTTTACCGAGGAAGTCGGGACCTTCAAACCACCAGTGACCGAACAATTCGGCATCAAATGGTGCTGTGACAAGGAATGGTGGGAAGTTTTGTCCTTGATGCGCATCTAAATGTTCACCGAGTGCTTGTGCGAAGTCTGCTGCGTGCTCACTTGTCCGTTGCCATGCCCAATCACGGACGTAATAGTCTTTTTGATCCGTTTCTCCTGTTACGCGATGTAATTTCAACCCTGTATCATAACGTAGTCCCTCTGGGTGCATGAACTCAGCGATTTGATCCCACTCTCGATCGTACGCAAGGTCACGATAAAACTCGCGGTAATCCGGATGACCCGGGTATCCGATGACAGAGCTCCAGATTTTTCCGGAAATGATTTGATCACGCGGGAAAAGTGCCACACCGTGCGGCGAATAGACGGGTGCTCCGATTCCGTGTTTCGGTGACGGATCCGCGTTTAAGATTGAATGTTCGTCAACGAATGTATAACGAATGCCCTCTTCGTACAAAATACGGTCAAGTCCTGGCGTATACCCACACTCTGGCATCCAAAGACCAGTTGGACGGAATCCGTAATGACGTTCAAAACAGTTCAATCCTGTCTGAATTTCAGAACGTGCCGCTTGTTCGGACAACATGTGCGGACTGAATCCGTGCGTCGCCGTACAGGTAATCAAATCAAGATAACCTTGCTCCTTGTAATGACGGAATGCGCGGTTCAAATCTTTTTCCCAGTGAAGGAACGTATTCAATAAGTCTTGATAACGGTCTTGATAGAAAAGAAGCGCATCTCGTTCCTTTTGAGCAAGCTCTCGTTTTAGTTCCTGGCGAATCAAACGTAACGTATCCTCGATATGCTCGATATACCGCTCTTGAATCAATGGATCGGCAAGCATCTCGATGACGGGTGGCGAAATGCTGACCGTCCAGCCGAGCGGACGTGACAAGCGATCGACCTCCCACAATAATGGGATGTAGGTTTCTGAAATCGCTTCATACATCCACCGTTCTTCTAGACGATGCGCCTCTTCATGACGGATATATGGTAAATGTGCATGTAAGACGAGTGAAAAATATCCTTTTCGCATAGCTTCTCTTCCTTTCCCTCTCTCTAATTCCATTACCGGACGCGATCGAAATAGGAATACGGGCGTAAGACTTCGACCCATTCCGGCTGTTCGACCTCTCCGTATTGCCAATGATGCACGACTTCAGCGAACCGACCATCCGTGACCGGTTCGTCGCGTGGCGTCTCGACTGGTTTTGACCGCAGTACTGGAACGAAGTCCCCATCGATCGTTTGAATGCCCCATTCAATGATGTATGTAGTATTCGGGGCGACTGGTCGAACGAACCAAGCATTCGTCATTTCCGGTAGCTCGAATTGATACGTCCGATTTGCCTGTCCTTGTTCGTATTCAACAAGCGTGACATCAATGATGCGTAATTCTTTACGAAACGAATCAAACGTCGTGTGATAGTGCGTCTCTAGCAACTGTTTCGACAGTTCAGATAATTCCCAGTAGACGTATAACGCTGTCGGTGACTGAACGATGGCATGGAGGATATCATCCTCGTAATGTGTCGCCATTCCAAACGCGTCGCGTTCGAGCGAAGGTACCACTTGCACAGACGGTACGACGTCTAATACCGGTGCAGTCGACTTTTTCGTCTGCTTGACCGTTTTTGATTTTACTTTCGGCGCTGCTACAGAAGGTTGTTCTGTTAACGATTTACGATATTTGGTCCAAGCATATTTGATTTTTCCTTCAGTCGTATCCAATTGAGCTGCGATTTGTTTTGTTGTCAGCCCTTGTTCCTTCATTTTAATGATTTGCTCAAGCATTCCCATTCCCAATCACCTCTCTGTCATTATTCACTTCTTTCCTATTCTACAAACGTGTTTCGAATCCCTTTACAAAAAAAGTAGGCAGAGGAAATTCCTCCTGCCTACTTGATTCATCCGTTTAAATCATAATGTTTTCCTTTTTCGAGATAGATCAGATGCTCTCCGACGTTCGTCAAATGATCACCCATCCGCTCGATGTAGCGGCAAATATTCGTGAATTGCATGACTTCATCGACGACGATCGGCTGAAGTGACATATGACGCATGTACTGGCGAAGTGCCTTATATGTCGTCTCATCAATGACGTTATCGAGATCAGACAGTGCTTTTGCTTTTTCGACATCTCCATCACGATAGGCGACGATTGCAGTTTCCGTCATATCCAGTAATGTCTCGAACGCTTCCTTCAACAACGAGATATCGATGACATACGGGAATGTTTCGACACGTAGAACCGCTTTTGAAATATTCCCCGCATAATCTGCAATCCGTTCAAGATCCGATGAAATCTTCATCGCCGTGATAATCCGTCGTAAATCCGTCGCAACTGGTTGTTGCTTCGCGATTAAGAGGATCGCATCATCGTTGATTTCGAGTTCAAGATCATCGAGTTCATTGTCGTTCGCAATGACACCACGTGCGATATCTTGATCATATTTTTCGAGCGCCTCTGCTGTCGTTGCGATTTGTTGCATCGTTTTTCGTGCTAGTAAAAAGACTTTTTGATCGAGTATTGCAAGGTTTTCTCCAAAAATTGTACGGTTCGCTGCCATTCGTCTCGTCTCCCCTTCTTATCCGAATCGTCCTGAAATGTAATCTTCCGTCCGTTTGTCGGTCGGATTTCCAAAGATCCGGTCTGTTTGATCGAACTCGACGACTTCACCATTCAAGAAGAATGCTGTTTTGTCAGATACACGTGCAGCTTGCTGCATGTTGTGCGTGACGATGATAATTGAGTAGTCCGATTTCAACTCTTGGACGAGTTCTTCTACTTTTAATGTAGAAATCGGGTCCAGTGCCGATGTCGGCTCATCCATCAAAATGACATCCGGCTCGATCGCGAGGCAACGCGCGATACAGAGACGTTGTTGTTGACCACCCGAAAGACCATAGGCATTTTCATTTAAGCGATCTTTGACTTCATCCCAAATCGCTGCTCGGCGTAAACTACGTTCCACGATCTCATCAAGGATTTTTTTGTTTTTAACGCCATGGACACGTGGTCCATATGCGATGTTATCGTAAATTGATTTTGGGAATGGATTCGGTTGCTGAAAGACCATTCCGACAGACGTCCGTAATTCTTCAACACCATACTCTTTTTCAAAGATATTACGTCCGTGATACTCAATGACACCATTCGTCCGCACGATCGGAACGAGTTCGACCATCCGGTTCAATGTTTTGATGAATGTCGATTTACCGCATCCTGACGGTCCAATAATTGCCGTAACTTCATTTTTTTTGATATCAAGATTGACATCTTTAAGCGCGTGATCGTCACCGTACCATAAATTTAAATTTTTAACGTTATAGACGCTCTCGCGTGCTACTACTGGTTGGTTCATACGCTCCGCCCCTTCTGTGACGACTGATTTCGTATTCAGCTTCGTATCCATCATCTGTCTTCCTCCTTAAAAGAAATCCCTTCTATCTCGTTCGATTAATAGCGTTTAGAAAATCGGTTCCGGATCCAGATCGCAAGCGAGTTCATCGTCAAGAGAATGACCATCAAGATGATGATTCCTGCTGCTGCAAGACCTTGGAAGTCCGCTTGTGGACGACTTGTCCAGTTGTAGATTTGAATCGGTAATGCCGTGAACTCTGAGAAAATCCCTTCTGGCGCACGGGCGATGAAAATGGCAGCTCCGACCATGATCAACGGTGCTGTCTCACCGATTGCTCGGGATACAGCTAAGATGATTCCTGTAATGACTCCCGGAAGTGATGCCGGAAGAACGACTTTGAACGTCGTTTGCCATTTCGATGCACCGAGTGCGAGTGATGCATGGCGCATCGCTTGTGGCACGGCGCGAATTGCTTCTTGAGAAGAAACGATGACGACCGGAAGACTCATCAATGCGAGTGTCAAAGCTCCAGCAATCAACGTCGAACCAAAGCCCATATTACGGACGAAGAACGTTAATCCGAGTAATCCGAAGACGATCGACGGAACACCTGCGAGGTTCGAGATATTGACCTCGATGAACGATGTCATCCGACTCTTTTTTGCATATTCTTCTAAATAAATTGCTGCTCCAACACCAATGATGAAAATCATCGGGATGATCAGGAGCATCAAGAAGATCGATCCCATTAACGCTGGATAGATTCCGGCACGTTCCGCACGACGAGATGGTGCGTTTTGTAGAAATTCAAGTGATAACCACGAAGCACCGTCACGGATGACGCCGAATAGGAGAATACCTAAGACGACGAGACCGAAAAACAGACCGACGAGGAAAATGACTTTCGTTACATTGTTGACGACGAGGCGTTGGCTAATGGATTTCTTAACTGCGACCGGGTCGATGAATTTTTTTGTGACAGGTTGTTTTTCTGGTAAGGCCATCTTAATACTCCTCTCTGAAGCGGCGTGTGATCCAGTTCGCGAGTAAGTTCATCAATAACGTAAAGACGAACAAGAGCGTACCAACCGCATAGATACTGTAATATTCAACTGTTCCAAATCCAGCATCGCCTAAAGCGACCTGAACGATATACGCAGTCATCGTCTGGACCGGCTCGAGTGGATTAACAGCAGCTGTCGGATTCGAACCACCAGCGATCGTCACGATCATCGTCTCACCAATTGCCCGAGACATTCCGAGTACGATTGAAGCAATGATTCCGGACAAGGCAGCGGGAACAACGACTTTTAATGCGACTTCAAGACGTGTCGAACCAAGAGCAAGCGCACCGTCACGAATTTTTTTCGGGACAGAGCTCATCGCATCCTCAGAAATCGAGGCGATCATTGGAATGATCATGATCCCGACGACGATCCCCGGACTGAGCGCATTGTAGATTTGAATGCCTGGAATTAATTTAACGAGTAGTGGTGTGACGAACGTCAACGCGAAGAATCCGAAAACGATCGTCGGAACACCAGCTAAGACTTCTAAAATCGGTTTTAAGATACGGCGTGCACGGTCTGACGCATACTCACTTAAATAAATCGCAGACGTGAGGCCGATCGGCACGGCAACTAGCATCGCAATCACGGTAATCTCAAGTGTACCGACGACAAGCGGCCAAATCCCATACTCTGGTTGAGAGTTCAGTGGATACCAGCTCGTACTGCCGAAAAATTCCTTGAACGGAACGACTTCAAAGAAATGCTCGGTTTCAATGACTAACGTGAGAATGATGCCGATGGTCGTAACGACCGAGACGAACGCACACAGAAATAAAACGATCGGCATGATGCGTTCCATGACGTTTTTCACACTGAATTTTTGCTGTCGGTTCTGTTGAATCAGCTCGCGAACCGATTTATTGGGTGTTGAATTCATCCTTCTTCGCTCCCTACTCCTTCTTGACATGAGAACGGGACCCAACCGGTACAGACTTCCCCGGTTGGGCCATCCTCATGACTCGATGATTATTTCATTGCATCTTCGATTGCTTTTGTGTTTTCATCGTAACGATCTTGTGGCATTTTGATATAACCGACTTCTTCAGCTAAATCTCCAGCGTTTTCGTTCGCGAATTTCACGAAGTCTGCCACCTGTTTTTTATCGTTCAGTGATTTGTTGTTGACGTACGTGTAGATTTCACGTGACAACGGGTAAGATAGATCTTTGATTGTTTCTGGTGTTGGATCGACAGCATCTTTTCCTTCAGCTGAAAGTGGTACTTCTTTTAACTTATCTTTATTTTCAGCGTAGTAGGCATAACCGAAGTAACCGATCGCACCTTTCGTTCCTTCAACCCCTTTGACGAGTACGTTATCGTCCTCAGACAGTTGAACGTCTTTACGCATGTCTTTCTTCTCAAGTACTTTCTCAGAGAAGAAGTCGAATGTTCCTGAATCTTTCCCTGGGCTGAAGAACTTCAGTGGTTCAGCCGGATAAGAAGAATCAACATCTTTCCAAGTCTTAACGTTTGGGTCGAGCCAAATCTTTTCGAGTTGATCAAGCGAGAGTTCTTTTACCCATGTATTATCTTTGCTGACTGCAACAGTTAGACCATCATATGCAAGTGAAAGTTTTGTATATTCGATGTTGTTTTTCTTAGCTTCAGCTGCTTCTTCTTCTTTAATTTCACGCGATGCGTTCGAGAGATCCGTTTCACCGACGACGAAGCGTTTGAATCCGCCACCCGTACCAGAGACACCGACAGTGACATTTACGTCAGGTTGTTCCGTTGAATATTCTTCACCGACAGCTTCCATGATCGGGAAGACTGTAGAAGAACCGTCGATTGCGATTTTCCCTTTTAAATCAGATGAACTAGCAGAACCGCCTTTATCGTTACCACATGCTGCCCCCACTACTGCGATTGATGCTACCGTTGTAATGAGTGCTGTTTTTTTCATCCAAGACATGATTAATTTTCCTCCTCGAAAGTATGTCGCTGACGATGCTACGACTTTTTATCCGTTTTCCTTACAAGACTTATACTACGGATGAACTATTAAAACGAAATGAATCCAACGTAAAAGAATTGTAAAGGCGTGTTTTTTAGTGTTTACAATTCGAAATCCATTACAAAAAAAGGTCAATACAAACAAAAAAAACGAGAGTGATTGCTCACTCTCGCTTAGTTTCTAGTTAATTTGGTTTAGTTTGCCACGGTACGTCCTTAACGTTGAAGTACGCTTTGACAAGATCATGACCGATTTTCGAGTTAACAGTCTCTTGCTCCATGTAAGGAAGGAACACGGCCCAAGCCATCTCTGGATTGTCATACGGTGCCCACCCGACAAGATTCGAGTTCAACGAACGAACCGGTTGCCCGCTTCCGTCACGTAAGGCGATTCCGTCATCCCCATAGACGCTGACCTGTGCAGTACCTGTTTTTGCTGCAGCATCGATTCCAGTTTGTGCGATGACTTTGGCTGTACCACGCTCACCTTTTACAACACGGTGCAACCCTTCCCGGACATGATCAATATTATCTTGACTGACTTCAATCCGGTTCAGATAATTCGTTTTAAAGCTGTAATCGACTTTTTTCGTACCCTTTTCAATCGAGTTCGACGCCAATACTTCTTTTAAGAAGTGAGGCTGAACTCGATAACCACCGTTCGCAAGTGTTGAAATGTACTGCGCGACTTGAAGCGGCGTAAAGGCATCGTACTGACCAATGACTCGGTCCATCAACAACGTGACACGGTCTGGCGTCCCTTGAACACCTTTTGCTTCGTAAGGCAAATCAACACCTGTCGTCACCCCAAGACCGAACTGACTATAGTAATTCTGCATGATGGCAGCTGCTCCATCCACGCTCGCACCAGCAATCCCATTGCTCGGATATTTCGCCATCCGCATCGCAATGTTAAACATATAGACGTTCGACGAGCGCTCAAGCGCCGTTAAATCCGTAATCGGTCCCATGTTAACATATGATCCTTTTTTTGTACCTCCGATTGTGATCGGCGCATCGTTGATGACTTCGTTTTGACGAATGACACCTTCCTGTAGTCCCATCGCAACTGTCGCACCCTTGATCGTTGAACCGATTTGAAGAGACGTCAAGACATTATTAATCGCTACATCCGTGAACTTCCCAGTCGAAGGATCAAGCTTTTGACCTGACATCGCTAAAATCTCACCAGTTTGTGGATTCATGACGACGGCATATCCTTCTTTTAAATAACGACTACCCATGCCACGACCCATTTTGATCGCTTGTTGCATGATTTGATCTACTTTTTTATTGTATTCCGCATCAACGGTTAGAACGAGGTCCTTCCCGGACTCGCCTTCTTCACGTTTTGGATCACCGACCGGTTCTCCATTAAACGTTTCGTACACATCGTATGCCGGTTTCCCGCGCAGAAGATCTTCGTACTGTTGCTCAAGGAACGAAGTCCCGACACGATCATTCAAACTATATCCTTTTGCTTTGAACTCCGCTTGTTGTTCTGCCGGAATCTTCGAGTACTTTCCGAAGATATTGCGAAGTGTTCCTTCATACGGATAAGAGCGTTCGTAAAACGGTTCAACCGATACACCTTTCAAATCTTCTAAATTTTCATCGATGATTGCCATCTCTTTTGCAGACGCACCGAGCTTGACGAGTTGTGGATCAAGTGCATAACCGACTTCCATGTTATGTTTGATCGCAATGACTTCCATTGTCTTGTCATCATAATCGATATCTTTTTTCGTGATCGCATCCAGGCGGATTTGATCTTGTTCCGCAATCGAAAGCTTACTTTGCGCTTCCGTCGAAGGATACTTCTTTTTCACTGCTGCTTGGTAACGACGATCCGATTCTTCCGTGTTCGTCGCGACCCAAAAATCCTTGATGTCACGTTCCGTGACTTTCCAGTCTTTTTTAGGTAGATCAATGATTGCTGCGAGACGCTGCGCGATTTCAATACGTTCATCTACTTTCGTCGATTGTGCGCGACGATATACAATGGAGTATTTAGAAATTGTATCGACAAGTAGACGACCATCCCGGTCATAAATCTTACCACGTGGTACTTCATACTTTGATGCAGTCATCTCCGTTTTTTGGACTTCCCGCGAAATTTTTTCACCATTGACGATTTGAACGACTCCTAGACGGAAAATCAAAATCGCAAACAATAAAAAAACGACGAAGAACATTAAATTCAGACGAAGCGGCAAATGATTACGCCGTCTTCCTCGTACGGTGATTCGTTTAGCCATGGCGTACTCCCCTATCGTTCAAAAGTCATCTTGTTTCATTATATAGAAGGAAACTTTCCATAACAACCTATCCCATGATTTTCCGCATTAAAAAAAGCGTATCGTTCACAATTGAACGATACGCTTTTTTCCATTACTTCGCGTCAGCGTAAAGCTTCGCTACGTGGTCCCAATCAACGACGTTGAAGAATGCATTGATGTAATCCGGACGACGGTTTTGATAGTTGAGATAGTATGCATGTTCCCAAACATCAAGACCAAGGATTGGCGTTTTGCCTTCCATGACTGGTGTATCTTGGTTTGGAGTCGAAACGACTGCCAATTTCCCACCGTCAACGATCAACCAAGCCCAACCAGAACCGAAACGAGTTGTTGCTGCTTTTGCGAACGCATCTTTGAATGCATCAAATGATCCGAATGCTTCGTCGATTGCTGTTGCGAGTTCTCCTGTCGGAGCTGCGCCATCGTTCTTCTTCAGCAATTTCCAGAAGAATGAGTGGTTCCAGTGACCGCCACCGTTGTTACGGACTGCAGTTTGAATGTTTGCTGGGAGAGCATCCAAGTTTTGAAGAAGTTCTTCAAGTGACTTTCCTTCATGTTCTGTACCCTCAAGCGCCGTATTCACGTTCGTGACATACGTGTTGTGGTGTTTCGTGTGGTGAATCTCCATCGTACGAGCATCGATATGTGGCTCAAGCGCATCATAAGCGTAGCCGAGTTCTGGTAATTCAAATTTTGACATGTTCATGTCCCCCTTTGTGCTATTTTCGAAAACTTCAATACCCTTTAAGACTAGCAAAAGTACCTGTGTTGACGCAAGTCAAGACCCTCGGATTTACTCGACTTCTCGCGGAGCAAAAACAGAGACGCCTCCGCCCGGTACCGGGAAGACACCAAATCCTTCTTCGTCGATCACGACTGGATGATCTTGATGGTTTGTATAGTCGAACCATTCTTGACCCGCACGTTCAACGCCTACGAACATGCGTTTTTCACACATATCAGCATTCGACAATAAGACAGCACAGCCAGAGTTCTCAATTTCCTCAACACCACGACGAACCCAACCAACACAATGTGGATCATCGAGATAGTCCTCTTGGTCGCCATATGCTTTATGATAACGTGCATACAACAACGCATCGATCATTTCTTTTTTCCCTTCTACCGGATGTGGTCCTTGAATACCATAATAGTCACCATAAAAGACACATGGATAACCATCCTTACGAAGTAAAATGGCAGCGTAGGCGTGTTGTTTGAACCAGTCATCCACCCATGATTCGAGTGATTCACCTGGTTGTGAATCGTGATTGTCAACGAATGTGACGGCGTTCGTCGGATGTGATTCAACCAGCGTATCTGCAAATAACGTCGTCATATCAAAATCTTGCCCCTGCTTTGAAGCTTCGTGGAACTTATAATGAAGGGGAACATCGAATAAATCGATCGTATAGTCGACGCTGTCAAGGAAATGACGACAATCATCAAGATCTGATTTCCAGAACTCACCGACCATATAGAAATCACCCTCATTCTTGTCGATCATCGATTTGGCGAATTCATGAACGAATTCATAGTTAATATGTTTGATGGCGTCGAGTCGGAACCCTTGGCAATCAATCGTCTCTTGGAACCAATGCCCCCATCGGATCATCTCTTCACGTACTTCCGGATGGTTGTAATCGATGTTCGCGAACATCAAATAATCGTAGTTTCCGAATTCGTCATCGACTTGATCGTTCCAGTCCTTATTTTTACCGGAAATCTTGAAGACACCCGTTTTTTCTTCACGGGCATCAAAATCTGTTCCGTTAAAGAACTCATGTGTCCAGATGAAATCTGAATATTTTCCGTTACGTCCCGGGAACGTAAACTTCGTCCACGCTTCGATTTCAAACTCTTCTGAAATTTCTTTCGAACGATCTTCTGGATGGACCTCAACGACATTGATCGTCTCAAGTTCATCGGCGGCTGCTTTATGGTTCATGACGACATCCGCATAGATGGCGATATCATTCTCGCGAGCAACTTGAATCGCTTCGACGAGTTCATCCTTCGTCCCATATTTCGTACGGACTGTTCCTTTTTGATCAAATTCACCTAAATCATAGACGTCATAGATGCCATATCCTGTATCTTCATCTGATTGACCTTTAGACGCCGGTGGAATCCACACGGACGTGATGCCGGCAGCACGTAATTCAGGCGCTCGTTCTTTCAAACGTTGCCAGTGCTTTCCATCATTCTCTACATGCCACTCGAAAAACTGCATCATCGTATGGTTACGTTCCATCTCTCTTCGCTCTCCCTTAGTTACTATAGTATGAATATTATTACAATACCTTTACTATTCCCCGAGCGAACAAAAATAAACGCTTCCCGTTTGCAACGAGAAGCGTTCAACCAAATGGACCCTGCAGGACTCGAACCTGCGACCGGACGGTTATGAGCCGTCAGCTCTAACCAGCTGAGCTAAGGGTCCTTAAGTAATAGTAGCGGCGGAGGGAGTCGAACCCACGACCTCACGGGTATGAACCGTACGCTCTAGCCAGCTGAGCTACACCGCCATGATGTATGTTTCTTACTCTTATTAGATTACGAGATGTGACGAAACTTGTCAATATGCTATTTCAAAAAAATAAACAGCTGATTTCATTTTTTTCGAAATCAGCTGTTTTAAAATAAGTCTACGCTTAGTTCATTAATGCTGTCCGCTGTTCAAGGACGAGATCCGTGATGTTCACAGCGTGATCGCCGATTCGTTCAAGGTTTGAAAGTAAGTCGACGAAGATCATTCCCGCTTGTCCTGTACATTCACCAGCATTCACGCGAAGTACATGATGCTTACGGAATGAACGTTCGAGTGCATCAAGTTTCCCTTCAAGTTCAAGAACTTTTCGAGCCCGTGTGACATCGTCTTCTTCGACGGCGCGAATCGCACAAGCGACGATTTCTTGTGTCAGGACATACATCTCATCAAGCTCTCGCTTCGCAGATGTGGTGAACTGAATCCGGTTGACGATCTGGAAGTCGATTAATTCAACAATATTCTCGACATGATCACCGATCCGCTCGAAGTCATTGACAGCATGCATCAGTAGCGAATGATCATTTGATTCACGCTCTGATAAATCATGTGCGGCTACTTTGACAAGATAACTCGTGACTTCTGTATTTAAGTGGTTGATCGCGTATTCAATCTGCTCTGATTCCGATACATCCTTCTTATCATGCGATTGCGTGTAACGGTGCGCTTTCGCAAGTGCGTCTTTCGAGAATTCTCCCATTCGCAATACTTCGAGCTTTGCTTGATTTAATGCGAGTGCCGAAGATTGGTTCAAGATGTTTTGATCGAGATGACGCGGTTTTGAATCGATCGTCGTATCCGTACCCGGTACGATTTTTTGTACAAACCATGCGATTTGCGCGATGAACCAACATTGAATCAACGTATTGACGACATTGAACGTTCCATGTGCAAAGGCGATTTGCATTTTTGGTTCTAAACCAAGCGCACCTGTGATCCACGCAATGAAGCTAGAGAACACTGGTAATGCGATCAAGAACAAAATCGTCCCGATAATGTTGAAGATGACGTGTGCCGCTGCTGTCCGTTTAGCTGCAATCGACGCACCAAGTGCTGCAAGTACTGCCGTAATCGTCGTTCCAATGTTATCCCCGAACAAGACCGGTAGTGCCGCTTTGATATCGATCATGCCACCAGCGTACAACTCCTGTAAGATACCAATCGTTGCTGACGACGACTGGACAAGAACAGTAAAGATCGTTCCGACGAAGACACCAAGTAATGGATTATCCGACATCGAGACAGTCAATTCACGGAACCAAGCACTTGATTCAAGTGGAGCCATCCCGTCCCCCATCAATGTGAGACCGTAGAACAACGCACCGAAACCAAAGAAAATCTGTCCGATATACTGAACACGTTCTTTATTGAAGAAAAAGATCAAAAAAGCACCAATAGCGATAGCGGGAAGTGCCGCTTCTTTAACATTGAAGCCAATGATGAAGGCAGTGATCGTCGTACCGATGTTCGCTCCCATGACGACACCGATCGCTTGTCGTAAATTCATCAGACCCGCACTAACGAGTCCAACGACGATAACGGTCGTACCGGAGGACGACTGAATCAGTATCGTGACGACGATACCTGCTAAGATACCTAATAGTGGATTCGTCGTATACTTATCGAGGATATAACGTAATCGGTCTCCCGCTGTTTTTTGGAGACCATCTCCCATATACTTAATACCGAAAAGGAAAATCCCAAGTCCACCGATGAAGGTGAAAATCATTTCCTGCAAATCATAGTTCATCTTGCCAGCTCCTTTATTTGATGTGGATTGATGTGTTTGTAAAGTTTATTTTTTCGACTCCCCTATTATGTAAAGGTCTAATGAACTTGTAAATAGTTTTTACGACATCCGATTGTTAAGGTTTTATTAATCTGTACTATTACAAAAAAACCTTTATTTTTAAGCATTTAATAAAATTTAAAATTCTGTTATAAAACAATGAAAAGAGTGATATTCTTGTCTTTTTTACGTCAACTAATTAATTACTTACACACTTCGCTAATTCCAAATCGCTCATTTTTACGCCTTCGCCTAGCAGATGTTTCTTTGTATTTTTGTGGATTAGCTTGGATTTCACTGTGGACGACGATTATTGATTCCTTCTTTTTACAAAAAGATATCCCAATCGTGATTTGGTTCGTTCTTCACTTCATCTTCATCGCTATTGCCGTCTTGCTGTATTTGCTCTTGATGGCATATCTGACGAAAGGATTCGTTCGTCTGTTACTCCCCCGCCCATGGGCATATCGTCAGACGTTCCCTTACACAGTTGCAACGAATCTATGGACCTTCCCCCTTGGCATGCTTCTTTACCAATTGGGGCATCATCAAATAGGAGTCGCTTTACTTATCCTCGGGCACTTCGTTTACACGTTGGCGCCATTATGGATCGCCCGTTCCCCGAAACCTCGCGCGTCACGTAAATCTCGATGAGTATCAAAATCAGGTGTCCGACGGATTGACGGACGCCTTACTTTCATTAAACAATTGTAAATGTTCGATTTTCGTTCTTGTTTCTCGATTTTTAGGGAATAGTTCGATATGATAGAAAAGGTAAACATAAACAATATGGCGGTATGCCACAAAAGGAGATTTTCGATATGCCGAAAATGGTCCATCGCTCTAAGACTCGTCCCGTTCGTGTAGGGGACCTTGTCATTGGTGGAAATAATGAAGTCATCATCCAAAGTATGACGACAACTAAAACACACGACGTCGAAGCGACAGTCGCTGAAATCCTACGTCTTGAAGAAGCTGGTTGCCAAATCGTCCGCGTCGCTTGTCCAGAAGAACGTGATGCGCTCGCACTTGCAGAAATCAAAAGCCGAATCAACATTCCGCTTGTCGTAGACATCCATTTCAACTATAAACTCGCGCTCATGGCGATCGAAGCTGGCGTCGATAAAATCCGGATCAACCCAGGTAATATCGGTCGCCGCGAAAAAGTCGAAGCCGTCGTGACAGCAGCAAAAGCGAAAAACATCCCAATCCGGATTGGGGTAAACGCTGGTTCACTCGAAAAGCACATTCTCGAAAAATACGGTTATCCAACAGCACGTGGTATGGTCGAGAGTGCCTTGCACCACATCAAGATCCTTGAAGATCTCGACTTCCATGACATCATCGTTTCATTGAAAGCATCAGACGTTCAGTTGGCGCTTGAAGCATATCAACTTGCTTCTGAATCGTTTGACTATCCACTTCACGTCGGGATTACGGAATCGGGTCCACTTCGTTCTGGTTCATTAAAATCAGCAGCAGGACTTGGAGCGATCCTCTCACGCGGAATCGGAAACACGGTTCGTGTATCTCTTTCAGCAGACCCTGTCGAAGAAGTAAAAGTCGCAAAAGAAGTCTTGAAATCATTTGGTCTCGCAGCCAACGCGGCGACATTGATCTCATGTCCAACATGTGGTCGGATCGAAATCGATTTGATGTCGATCGCTGCAGAAATCGAAGACTACATCGAAAATATCCAAGCGAACATCAAAGTTGCTGTTCTTGGTTGTGCAGTCAACGGTCCTGGTGAAGCACGTGAAGCCGATATCGGTATCGCCGGCGCTCGCAACGAAGGATTGTTGTTCCGTCACGGAGAAATCATTCGTAAAGTACCAGAAGCAACAATGGTCGAAGAATTGAAAAAAGAGATTGATGCCATCGTCCTCGAAAAACAGGCTGAAAAAGAAGCCGAAAAAGCAAATCACGTATAAGATAGGGGCTCCTCTTTGATGAGGAGTCTTTTTTCGTATCTCGATTTCGACTATGTTATACTAAGTGAAGAAAAATTCTTAGAACGTGGGTGACTGTAAATGAAAATTGGAATCGACATCGATGGAACGATCACACATCCATCCTCTTGCTTCACTTACATGAATAAACATCTCGGAACGTCGATTGACTTCAATCAGGCGTCTGAATATGAATTGCATACGTATACGGATATGAATCAAATCGAATTTTGGGACTACATGGTGAACTCCGGTCACGAGACAGGAATTTATCGTGAGTCCATCCCTCAAGAACATGTTCGCCACCACTTATGGAATTTGCGGAAGCAATATGATCTCCATTACGTGACAGCACGATCGGAACTCGTTCGTCCTGTAACTGAAGAGTGGATCAAACAACATGAACTTCCTCTTGATTCCTTAATCATGACGGGATCACACGACAAAGTACAAGTCGTCCGTGATTTATCACTCGATTTGTTTATGGAAGATCGATTAGAGAATGCTGTGCAGATCGCAGAAGATACATTCATCCCTGTGATTTTGTTCGACGCACCTTATAACCGTAAAGCCGTACCGAATAATGTTATTCGTGTCGCTTCATGGAATGAGGCCGTTCAAGAGATTCAAAAATTTGCACCGATTCGTTAAAACAGCCGATTAGGCTGTTTTTTCCATTTTTTACGTTATTGAACTCTGAGATATCTTACAATGCTTTTCGTTTTAAATTTTAAACTAGGAAGTGCTTCATGATGCTTGCTACAGTGAATATCTTTTTTATTAATATTTGTATTATTTTTCTCGTTTCTACATTCGCCTTTTATCTGCTTCGTGATCGTTTACCGATTCAACCCGACTCGATGATGTCTACTCGGCTGTATTTTGGTTTTGCTAATGGGATCACCGGTATTCTTCTTATGCATCATGCGATCGATTTAAACGGCGCACTGATTGACTTGCGTTTGTTACCTCTCGCTTTATCCGCTTTATTCGGTGGTAACATCAGTATCACAGTGACGGAATTAATGCTTCTGATTTATCGTTTGTTAATCGATAATGGCGATTCTATAAATGCCCTACTTAGTTCTGTCATGACGCTACTCGTTTTTTTGATGCTGTCATTTATTTGTCGTCGCTTCATTACACGGCAAGGATATTTTTTTACCGCCATCGTGACAGTCGGCTCTCTACTTGTTCTTTGGCGACTGATTACGAGTAATTCCCCTGTAGATGCCTGGAGGACGATTTATATTCCTTATTTCGTCTTAACGATTGGCGGAGCCTTTTTGTTTTATCGTTTGTCACTACTCCTGCAACAACATTTTGTTCTTTACTCTTATCAATCCTATCTCGCTTCGACCGATCAATTAACAAGGCTTGCGAATCGACATGTCATTTTGGAAAAGGTCACGACGCTTGAAAAAAACAGAGCTTCTTGGGGGGTATCTTGTTTGACTTAGACCACTTCAAGAGTGTGAATGACACGCATGGTCACGCCGGCGGCGACGCCGTCTTGCGCCATTTTTCGATTGTATTGAATGAACATTGTCCCGCACCTATCACGGTTGGTCGATATGGCGGTGAAGAGTTCATCGTCATCATTCCAGATTGTGACCTTTACGAACCTATTCATTTAGCAGAAACAATCGTGGCAGCCGTTCAACAAACGCCATTTGTCATGCAGGATCACGCTGTATCGATCACGGTATCTGCTGGAATTGCTTACGCTCATCATCATCCCGCTGAAACGGTCTTCAAGCAAGCAGATATTGCTTTGTATGAAGCAAAAACACAAGGTCGAAATCAATATCGACTATATCAATCATAAATAATGTCTGAAAAAGCCACTTCTCTCCGAAAGGTTCGGACTGAAGTGGCTTTTTAGGGATTAATGAATCGTTCCTTCATTCGTTTTTTGTAGTAGACAGATGATTTCTTCGAGTGGTACCGGTTTAGCGAAGAAGTAGCCTTGGAACAAATGAATCCCGATTTCTTTGGCAATGCGTACTTCTTCTCCCGTCTCTACCCCCTCGACGATACATTCGACATGCATCGACTGACTCAATTGAAAAATCGACTCAAGAATTGATTGTCGTTTCTCTGATGCTCCGATTTGTTCAATGAATTGCTTTGGAATCTTTAATTGACGTAACGGTAATAAACGTTCGAGGACGTGATACGAGGCATGACCAGTCCCGAAATCATCAAGAGAAACTGGAAAATCGAGTGTTTTGATGCGTTTGAGCGCTCGATGAATCGATTGACTCTCAAAATCAAGCGACTGACTTTCCGTGATCTCGATCTTAATCTGTTGCGGCTTTAGTGCATACTTGAGTAGCGTTCGTTCAATGAATGGCATGAATGACTCACTCGTCAATTGTCGTGGCGATACATTAACCGATAAGGTAAATTCATCCGGAACGAGACCGATCAATGCTTTACGCGTCTTACACCCTTCCTCAAAAATCCATTCTCCTAGACGAATCATCAAGTCACTTTTTTCAGCAATCGGGATGAAGACGGATGGTCGATCAGCTCCTTGCAACGAGGTCTTCCAGCGAACCAATGCTTCAAGACCAATGAATTGCTCTGATCGAACATCGTACTGCAATTGATAGACGAGGTGAAAGTCCGTTTCAATATTAGCCTGTGCTAATGATTGTGCTGCTTTGACTCGCAATTCTTGATCCTTTCGCCAGGCTTGGTCAATGCACATCACACGTTCATTTTGTTGAGCGGCTTCCTGTAGCGCAGTCAATAACTGCTGTACTCGACGCTTCCGATTGTCCGTCGCCCCTTCTCCATTATCGATGACGATGGATATGTTGACGTAGACATGATGCCCTTCGATTTCGTAAGGTATGGAAATTTCTTGACTTAATTTTTCCATCACTTCCTTACATGCCACCTTGTCCGGCTTTTCCATGACGATCAATAACGTTCCTGCTTCGATTCGAGCAAACGCTTGATATGGAGGTAGTTTTCGCTTGAGCCGTTCGATACATGCCCGTAACACTTGTGACTGAATGTCTTCTCCAAAATACCGTGCCAACTCATAATAATTTTCTAAATGAATACCGACAAAAATGAGCTGTTTTTCAGGTCTTGGGAAATCGACTTCGTTCAATCCTTGACGATTCAAAATACCTGTTTCTTCGTCACAGCGTGCCGTATCGTGTAGTTGTATCGCCAAATCATTCAAATGATTTAAATTACGGATATGCAAGTGATTGATGACAAGGGCGATGGAAACACCAATTATAATCATGCCAATTCGTCCATAATGATCAGTCGGATCAATTTTCACCGTCACGGTATCGGCATTCCACATGACGTAAAAACTAGTTGCGATGGCAATGATGATGGCGTACCACATCATGATTCGTTGATACGAAATCAAAGCGATCATTAAAAACAAAAAACTGCTAACCCAAACGGTGACCGCCGCATAAGGTAAAAAACTAATCGAAGTGATTGGAACAACGAGCAACATCAAGGACAATAAGTGGGTTTGCAACACCACGTCCATCTTACGACGACTGATATAAAAAATAAAAATCCCCATGAGGACTAAAAATGAAATAATGACAGAACGACTTAAATATGCATTCTTTATCGTCTCTTCCGTCGTCGTATAAATGATTAAAGCGCCAACAAGCATCATGAAAAGGGCAAAATTTCCGACCACCATTGTTGTTTCCGAACAATGTCCTCCATGTATTTCCCTCCTTTCCATTAGTTTTTTCGTATATAGGTTTCGACATCGCTTGATGATACTCCTATCGTATCGAACGTGTCAATTATTTCCTAAAAAGAAAAGTTTTCCCTCATACGTGTCGCGGAAGACTTTTCTCTAACAATTATTGTCCTATAACCCAAATCGTCCTAACTCTTCGATGACATCCGTTGCTAACAAACTACTTGGATGTAATCGTCGTTCAACTTGTTTTGAAGCACGCGCATACCACTCTGCTCCTAGCGCTAAAGTTCTTTCGACATCTCCTGATGGATGTTGCGCAAGGAGACTCGTTAAAATTCCAAACAAGGTATCCCCGCTCCCTCCCTTTGCGAGACCACTCGATGCACCAGAGATGACAAACCCACCTCCATCTGGTTTAGCGATTAAAATGACATGGGATTTCAAAACGACAGTTACTTGATGCAAGACGGCATACTCAGTTGCTTGACCGAATAGATCATCTTGAATACTTGCAACAGTCTGATTCGTCATCCGAGCGAATTCGCCAATATGCGGTGTGACGATGATCGGCGCGGTTCGTTCTGGGTAACTTTCTTTTATTAGTGCTCCGGCATCTAACACTACCGGCAGATCACTTTCAAGTAGATGATCCACCCATGTTTCGGCTACTTCTTGCGATAAACCAGGACCGATTCCAACTGCTGATATGGAAGATAGCACGTTCTGAATCGCCGGTAACGTCTGGTCCATGACCATCGCTTCCGGTGCTTGAACGATGATCCCCTGTTTCGCAAGTGACGTCGTCGCGACTTGTAGTTTACCGACTCCCGTTCTTAAGGCTGCCCGCGTCGCGAGTTGGATGGATCCCGGCATCGTGTCACTTCCTCCAATCAATAATGCCGTTCCGTATGTCCCCTTGTGACCGTATGGTTCCCGCTTAAACAAGGAAGCCAGATCCTTCGGTGAGACGCGCCATTCACCAAAAGCCGGTAATCCGATATCTAGCGTTTCTGATTCTCCATAAAACGGTGCCGTCCGTATCAAAAAGGTAGATCGTTTCATCGCATGCAATTGAAATGTCGCATCTGCTCGAATCGCTATCTCTTTGAATCCTATAGTATGGTCCGTCGGCACACCGCTCGGAACATCTATTGCATAGATGCGTGCTCCTTGCTGCTTTTGTTCCGATACGAATGCACACTGCGCCTCGAATTCCGGATTAATCCGACCTGGATCAAATCCAGTACCGTATAAGGCATCCAAAATGACATCATATCGACCACATGGTTTTTCGGCTACAAGTCCGAACGCTTCTGCATAATGAGTATGAATCGCCGCACTATCCGAACGACTCTTTCCAAACGGAGTGAATAGCGTGACATCGAATCCGTCACGTATCAGTTCGCGACCAATGACATAACCATCCCCACCATTATTACCGGTTCCACACAAAATCAGTATTCGTTCTGCCTTCGAATGGCGCGTTTTAATCTGTGTTGCGATCTGACTTCCGGCTCGCTCCATTAACACCTCGAGCGGTAGCCCAGATGTCCGTGCCCACTCATCAATTTGTCGTGCTTCCTGTGTATCATAAATCATCATCTCATCACCTCTGTTCGACTATTCCCGTTTTAATCAGGACTAGTCGTATAAAAACAAAAAAGAAACGTCCCGAATGGACGTTCCCTTCTATTTAAGACGTCAAGCGTTGACAATTCGCACAACGTCCATAGATTTCGAATTTATGATCTTCGACTTCAAAACCAGTCTCTTGAGCGGGTGAAATCCACTCCATCGGGCAGACATTCAACGTCTCCGTCTTGCCGCAGATTCGGCATATCAAATGATGATGGTGATGACCGGAAGCACAAGCAGCCCGATACTTCATCTCACCGTCTAATTCCGTCACTTCTAATAAGTCGATTTCCGAAAAATCATTCAAGTTTCGATAAATCGTATCATAACTTAACGAAGGATGAGACGTCCGGAGAGCTTCTGCCACTTCCCGCGCACTGACATACCGATTCACTTCAAACAGATACGATAGCAAATCCAGACGTTTCGGCGTCATTTTAAACCCCGAAGCTTTCATTCGTTCACGCGCTTGTTCGATGTTCGTCTTCATGTGTTTTACCTCCTATCCAAAAACGTTCTAACAGCATGACGATGATCAGTTCGAGCACGGCAAGTAGGACAATCATTCCGCCGGGTGCTAAATCAAACTGATAAGCCAGGATGAGTCCAAGTACTGTTGCAATCTCACCGAAGATGATAGCTAAAAAAATCGTCGTCTTAAAACTTTTGGCAATTCGAAGTGCTGCCGCAACCGGCAACGTGATTAAGCTTGAGACAAGTAAAATTCCGACGATTCGCATACTAATCGCGATCACAAGCGCAACGACGATCATAAAGAGAATGTGAACTAAACGAAGTCGAATTCCCGAGACACGTGCCTGTTCCTCGTCAAATGAGAGGAACAACAATTCCTTATAAAAGGCAAAGACGAAGATGACGACCACGACCGTCACGATAAGAATCGTATACACATCCGTTAAGGCAACAGCCGAAACCGTTCCAAATAAGAAGGAGACGAGATCCATTGAAAAGCCGTTCGCAAGACTAATGAATGTCGCACCGAGCCCCATCCCTGTTGCCATGATGATTGGAATCGCGAGTTCTTGAAAATGCTTATATTTAGCGCGCAACCAATCAATCGTCAGTGCCGCGATGACCGACGTCACGATTCCTAAGTACAGTGGATTTAAGTCCGCTAATTGCGCGACCATACCAGAAATCAAGAGACTGAGTGCAATCCCAGCTAACGTGACGTGCGAAAGTGCATCTGCGATCAGGCTCATCCGCCGGACGACGACGAACGAGCCAATCAATGGGGCCGTGAATCCAATTAAAATGGCAGCTACTAAAGCATACTGTAAAAATTTCAACGTCATGAATGCTTCGATCATTGGACACTCTTCCCTTCGTGAACGAGGACACGTCCCGGAACTGGATAGAGGGAGCGGATCGTCTGTTCATCTAGTTCCCAATACTCTTTAATGCCACAGTTACAACCTAAGCGTCCATCGACCAAATGAATGACGTCCGTGACGAGTTTGCTGACGAAATGGATATCATGTGTCACAAGGACGAACGTTCGCCGTTTATCTCGACGCAGTTCTTCAAGAATTTCATAAAATTCTTTCACGTATCGCTGATCGACACCAACAGTTGGTTCATCTAAAATCATTAAGTCTGGATCGTTGACGAGCGCACGCGCGATGAAGACGCGTTGTTGTTGACCGCCGGACAAGTCGCCGACTTTTGAATCACGGCGTTCCCACATCCCGACTGTTTCAAGGGCAGTCCGTACTTTGTCTCGATCATCACGTGACAAACGACGAAAAAGTCCTTTTTTAGCATACAACCCCATCTCGACGACTTCTGCGACAGTTACCGGGAAACCCGAGTTAAACGAAGCTGCTTTTTGCGAGACATAGCTGATTCGCCACCATTCATTGAATTGCGATTGGGGTTGTCCGAATAAGCGAATCGTTCCTTTCGGTTGCAATAAACCTAAGATACATTTGATCAGCGTCGATTTCCCAGATCCATTTTCCCCGACGATTGCTAAGAATTGTCCTTGTTGAACCTGAAACGAAACTTGATTCAATACCCGGCGATCTGGATAATCATAACTGACTTGATCAATCTCGATGATTGGTGTTTCCATTTATTTTCACTCCTTCCGTTTTCGTAAAACGGAATAATTACGTCTTAATCAACTGTCTTATTATAGCGTTCGCTAATTATTGGTGCAACTCTAGCAACTTCCTATCCTCCTTTGAAAAAAATCAAGGTACAATAAAGACAGAAACTAGCTGTTTCCGGCTTGTTCAGGAAGGGAAA
Source organism: Exiguobacterium sp. UBA6309 (assembly GCF_002439205.1). Lineage (NCBI taxonomy): Bacteria > Bacillati > Bacillota > Bacilli > Caryophanales > Exiguobacterium > Exiguobacterium sp. UBA6309. The sequence continues at coordinate 78,649 of NZ_DJTL01000009.1, forward strand.
TCTTTTAATGCACGCATCGCAGAGAGGAGTCGAGGTCACTTGAAACAAGAACTTGCAGTCATCGATATCGGTTCCAACTCAATTCGTTATGTCATCTTCCATCCGATCGCTTCTGGTCGTTACATCGAGAAGATTAACATTAAAGTCGTCGCGCGTTTATCTGCTCATATCAATAAAGACGGAGCACTTGACGACGCAGGCATCTCGTTACTCGAAGAAACGTTACATCGATTTTACGAAGTCGGTGTCACCCATGAGGTCGAGGAGACGATTTGCGTCGCGACCGCTGCTATTCGTAATGCGACGAATCGAGAAGCAATTGTTAAATCCGTTACTGAAAACACACCTTTTTCCATTCAGGTTCTAACAGACGAACAAGAAGCATACTATGGTTATTTTGCTATCATCAATTCGACCTTCCTGACAGATGGGTTTTCTGTCGACATCGGCGGTGGTTCCATGGAAGTCACCTTGATCGAAAATCGCGAGATGGTAGCGTATCATAGCTTTCCATTTGGCGCCGTCACATTGACACGGCAATTCGTTTCCGACGAGACACTTAGTGCAAGTGATAAGAAGAAGTTGGTGAAATTCTTACGGGAACAATTCGAATCGATACCATGGCTAAGTGATAAAAAGCTTCCTTTAATCGGTGTCGGTGGTTCTGCCCGAAACTTCGTTCGTATCCATCAATCCAATCAGGATTATCCGCTTCGGAGCGTTCATCAATATCAAATCAAGGCGAAGGAACTCGCGAAGATGGTCGATGATCTGGAAGGGAAATCAGCGAAACAGCTATCGAAAATCGAAGGGTTATCAAAGGATCGAATCGATATTTTCCTGCCGGCATTGATTGCGATCCAAGGGTTAGCTCAACACATCGAAGCGGAAGAATTCATCATGAGCAATCTCGGTCTTCGTGAAGGTCTTGTTTACGAGTTCGACGTGCAGGACGAAGCATACCGCCGGATTGAAAACGTACGTGAGCAGAGCCTCTATCAGCTTGAAAGTGATTATAAGGTCAATCGTGATCGTGCGTCGTATATCGGAACACTTGCTAAATCGATGTACCGTCAACTCGTCACGTTAGACCTGGTATCAGAACGAACGTCCGATTTACGCCTCCTCGATTCCGCAAGTCGTTTGTTTTATTGCGGTCAATACATTAATCCGGATACGCGATCAGACCAAACGTTTTATTTGTTGACGAACACCGAAATGAATGGCATGACGCACAAGGATCGCGTTGCGCTCTCCCTTGTCAGCTCCTATTCTTCAGCGAAACGGATGCAACAATTAGCAAAGCCGTTCAAAGAATGGTTCACGGAAGAATCACTGGACCGCTTCGACTTACTCGGTTCTTTACTCAAGTTAAGCCATGCCCTCGACGTGACGGAACGAAAAGCTGTCGATCATTTGGAACTATTCCTTAAAAAGGACCAACTCCAATTCGTCCTCGATACAGGCGATCACGATTATGGATTTGAAGTCGAAAAAGCCGAAAAACAAAAGAAACACCTGGAACGAATCATTGATTGTACGATTACCTTCGAAACGAAAGGAGATCTTCCTTCATGAAGCTCGACATACCGGAACATTTCAACAATCGTGAGCTCAGCTGGCTCCAGTTCAACGAACGTGTACTGGCTGAAGCTTTTGACACACGCAATCCATTAATGGAACGTTTTAAGTTTCTCGGTATCTTTAGTTCCAATTTAGACGAGTTCTATATGGTAAGGGTCGGTGGCTTAAAGGATGAAGTGCTCGCCGGGTTCAATAAACCGGAAAATAAACAACAGATGACACCTAAACAACAGTTACGTGCGATCGCGTTGAAAACAAAAGAGTTAGTCGATCGGCAATACGAAGCATTTCAAGCAATCAATCAGACGTTATCCGATGAAGGCATTACATTCTTAAAATACGACGCCCTGACTTCAGAACAAACGACCTATGTAAAATCCTTTTTCCGTGAACAAGTCTTTCCGGTACTCACGCCTGTTGCTGTCGATGCCTATCGTCCGTTCCCGATGTTGTCTTCAAAATCACTTAACATCGCAACGGTTCTTGAAGCAGAAGACGGGACGAAACGAAATTTGGCACTCGTACAAGTACCTGCTGTTTTACCGCGATTCGTCGATTTACCGGTAGAAGATGACGAGACGACGGCTGTCATCTTACTCGAAGACGTCATCATCGCCTTCATTGACAGTTTATTTAAAGGCTATCGCGTGTTGTCTGCCATGCCATTTCGGATCACCCGAAATGCCGACCTTCCGTTTCACGAAGAAGGGACACACGATTTATTGAAGTTAATCGAAAAGGAATTAAAAAAACGGCGTTGGGGGGTAGCAATTCGACTTGAAGTCCAAAAAGCTGCCATCAATACTGAACTAGTCAACATGCTACGCGATGTACTTGATTTGCAGGAACGCGATATCTTTGCTGTGGATGGTCCGATTGATTTGACGTTCTCCTTCGCCTTCTACAGTCAAATCGGTGTTGAATATGATCATTTGATCTATCAAACGATCATGCCGGTCGACCCACCCGCACTCGATAGTTCAAAAAATCTGTTCAATCAATTACTGGAACGCGACTATCTCTTGCATCATCCGTATCATACGTTTGATCCGATCGTCCGGTTCATCGTCCAAGCGGCGAATGATCCGAACGTCCTTGCCATCAAACAAACCCTTTACCGCGTATCTGGTGACTCACCGATCATTAAAGCCTTAAAAACAGCAGCCGAGAACGGGAAACAGGTCACTGTCCTCGTCGAACTCAAAGCTCGATTCGACGAGGCGAAGAACATCGAGTGGGCAAAGCAGCTAGAAAAAGCCGGCGCCCATGTCATTTACGGATATAGTGATTTAAAGACGCACTCGAAGATCACGCTCGTCGTCCGACTCCACGAAGGAAAGATTCAGCGTTTCGTCCATCTTGGCACCGGCAACTATAATGATTCGACGGCGAAACTATACACGGACGTCGGATTACTGACCGCTCGAGAAGAAATCGCCGAAGATGCGACAAACTTCTTTAACTGGTTGTCCGGATACGGGGAACAACCCGAATGGAACGTCATCCAAACTTCACCGAACGCGATGCTTGAGAAGTTCCTGTCATTGATTGATGAAGAGATTCATCATCATAAAAAACACGGAAACGGTCGAATCGTTGCCAAGATGAATAGTTTAACGGAAAAAGACATCATTTTACGGCTCTACAAGGCATCGCGTGCCGGTGTCCAAGTCGAACTCATCGTTCGGGGCGTCTGTTGTCTGCGTCCTGGCATTCCAGGTGTTTCGGAGAACATTCGCGTCATCTCGATCGTCGATCGTTACTTGGAGCATTCACGCATCTTCTACTTCCATCACAACGGACAGGATTTGATGTATGGGTCAAGCGCTGACTGGATGACGCGTAACATGCGAAAACGGATTGAAATCTTATTCCCGATCATGGACGAAGAACATAAAGAGTATTTAAAGGATTGTCTCGCCCTCGCCCTTGCTGATAATGTGAAGTCGCGTGAACAGGCAGCGGATGGATCTTATCATTACGTGAAGGACGGAAAACAGAGCTGTGAATCCCAGTTGCTGATTCAAGACTATACGAGCGGCAAACTCAAACAAAAACCTAGTTTTACAACACCATTAACACAAAAGTGGATCACGATCGAAAAGAAAGAGGACAAAGTCATTCTTGATCAAAATGCTACATGATGTTGGTCATGTTTTACTACGTACTCTACTTCAAATGTTGATTTACAGCAGAAAGGACGAAATGTATGCTTCAGCAAATCTTATTATCCCTTCTCGCCGGCGTCATCTGCGGCGTCGTGTTTACCGCACTGAAACTGCCGATTCCTGCCCCACCTGTTTTTCCAGCCGTCGTCGGGATCTTTGGTGTCTTCCTTGGGATGAAAATCTATCTATTTTTAGTAGAACGCTTTTTCTAATCCAAACAAAAACCGTTCTCTGACTTCCCGAAGCAGAAAAGAGAACGGTTTTTAATTATTTTTTTAAGGCTTCTGCGATCACACGATCCCAGTTGACCTCATCGCATGCCGTCTCACACGTCGGCTCTACTTCACATGTCGCACATTTTCCTTTTTTCGCTTTTTTCGTAAAGCGAACAAGTGAAAACCCTGCATAACCAAAGACGATCAGTCCGATGAGTATATCGATGAAATGCATCTGTTCTCCCCCTTAAGCGAATCCTAACCATTGTCCTGTTTGATAAATGATGAACGCCACCCCGTAAGCAACGAATAAGCCATATAAACTAGCAATCCACGTCCACTTCGCACTTCCGACTTCACGACGAATGACAGCGACCGTTGCTAAGCACGGGACGTAAAGCAAGACGAAGACCATGAAACTATACGCGCTGAGCGGTGTGAACTGTTGCGCGATATGACGTCCTAGTTCCGATTCATTGACAGCATAAATGATTGCCATCGTTGAGACAACGACTTCCTTCGCAAGAAATCCGGTAATGAGGGCAGCACCTGCCTGCCATGTTCCGAATCCAAGCGGTACGAGCACGGTAGCAATGATGCCACCGATCATCGCAAGAAAACTATCATTCATATTGACGTCCAGTCCACCAGGCCCAGTATAAGCAAGCAGCCAAATGACGACCGATCCCCCAAAGATGAACGTTCCCGCCTTTCGAACAAACCCTTTTCCTTTTTGCCATGTACTCCGCCACAAAGTCAACCCTTGCGGAATCCGGTATGGTGGTTGTTCGACTAAGAACAAGCTCGTCGCATCTTCTGCAGCTAAGACTTTTGAAAAGACTTTTGCTGCAATGAGGGCTAGTACAATCCCAAGGATATAGAGCGATAAGACGACGAGTGCCTGATTCGTCGCAAAGAAGCTTCCCGCAAAAACAGCGTAAATCGGTAAACGAGCAGAACAAGACATGAATGGCGAGATAAAGATCGTCACTAAGCGCTCCCGTTCTTCTTCTACAGAACGAGCAGCCATGATCCCTGGTACATTACAACCGAAGCCAATGATCATCGGAATGAAGCTTTTCCCGTTTAAGCCGACCATCTGCATGAATCGATCCATGACGATCGCGACACGTGCCATGTAACCCGAATCCTCCAAAAATGAGATGAAGAAGAAGAGGACGAAGATTTGCGGGACGAATACAAGTACCCCACCAACCCCAGCCACGACACCTTCAACAAGTAAATCTTGAATGAACGGTGAGGCACCAAGCGTACTCAATAGACTAATGAGCCCTTTTGAGAGTGGTCCAGCGATGAATCCATCCAGTAAATCCGACATTGGCGATCCAATCCAGTTGAACGTCACATGGAACAAAAGATAAAGAATCGCAAAGAAAATGGGTAATCCTAAAATCGGATGTGTGACGACCGCATCAATCCGTTCCGTCCAGTTCGTTCTTGTCGTCTGTTCCTCCGTGACGACAGCGGCTCTCGTCGCCACTGCCCAGTGCCGGCGACACTCCGTGATATGCGCATGAACGAATCGTCCTAGCTGTTGTTCTAGCTGTTTACGAATCGTTGCGACCTGTGGTGTCCGTTGCTCTAGCGCATCAACAAAAACACGGTTCCCCGCTAAATATTGAACAGCCATCCATCGTTCCATCTCCGGCATGTCGACGATTTCGAGGATATCCTCAATCGCCTGTTCGGTCTCTGAACCGTAATCGATTCGAAGGACGGGCTGTGGTTCCTGTTGTAAGGAAGATAATAATACATCACATCCATCACCCGTTCGGGCGACGATCGGGAAAACATCAACCTGTAACACACTTGCTAAACGTACTGGATCGACTTTCATCCCACGATGATCGGCTACATCCATCATGTTCAGCCCAATTTGAAGAGGTTTTCCGATTTCCAGTAACTGAGCAGTTAATTGTAGATTTCGCTCAAGCTGGGACGCATCGATGATGTTGATCATCGAGTCAAATGAGTCTTCCATTAAAAATCGAGCAACGACTGCTTCATCTGCAGACAATGGATCTAAGTCATATACACCCGGTAAGTCAATCAATTGCCCGCGATTTCCACGCAACTGTCCGATTTTTTTGTCCACCGTGACCCCCGACCAGTTCCCGACATGAGCATAGGAATTCGTCAATCGATTGAACAAAGACGTTTTTCCGGTATTCGGATTTCCGAGTAATGCAATGCGTTGTGTTGTCATGGTACATACACCTCGATTCGTTTTGCATCACTGCGACGGATAGCAACCATTTGGTGATGATCCTGTTGCTCAATCGTCATAGGACCTTGAAATATCGCTTTTCGTCGCACGATGATCGGACATCCTTCATAAAAACCAAGTGCGAGTAATCGCCGACGTAATCGATCATCGATATGATTCATGTTCGTCATCACGACAGGCTGGTTCATTGGAACCGTAGCTAAATCCATCATAGCTGCTCCCCCATCTATCTTTACATTCATTGATAACAATTATCATTCCTGATTATAACACCATCACTTCCTTAGTTACATAGGAATTCACCAAATGAATCAACCGAATGTGTTTGTATCGACAAAAAAGCTCTACTTTACTGAACAACGTCAGGAGAAAGCAGAGCTTTTCTTTATTCATGTTCTTCCGTCGCGGCCGCCGTATCCACGGCATGGAGCATCTGTTGATGTAACCATCGGTGACAGGTCGGGCAAACCGTCTGATATCCTTCTGGTGTCAAATGCCATTCCAGTATCGACTGCCTAGAATCTTCACAATGCATACATTGACGCGCGACTTGTTCCAGATGATTTCGCTCCTTGAAGCGCTCGATTCGACGTTGTTTAGATTGTTCGAGTGTCAGTACATCGGTTTCGAAATACCCATACTGCCATGAATCAAGTAGACGTGTGCGAAACGCGCCTTCGACTGGTCCGGTTTTAATCCCGAGTTGATCGAGTGGTCGTCCAAGTAACGGATGTCGTAAATCCACACTGATGAGATCAAGACATACATAAGATCCTTCCGAATCGTCAGCATTCGTCAACCAAAATGGATCTTCTGGACGTGTCGTATACTCGGTGAACAAGGCTTCAGCATACGCCATGATACCGTCAGTCGTCGCAAGAAACACCTCTTCTCCCTCTACCAGTTCTGCCGGCAAATAAAACGGTTCCTTTGTTTCATAGTAGTGGACAACAGCTTGTCGTATCGCAAAACTAGTCTCATCAACGACGAGTATATGACACATCACAGACACCCCTTTATGAGTTATTCGACTGGTGCTCCTAGAATCGGTAGACGCCAGTCTGCATCAAACGCACCCGAACGTAACATATCGATTTCTTGTTTATACGGCGCCACTTTTTTCTTTGGATCGAGCCCGATGTATGGCGTCTCTAAGATTTTCGATAAATGTGCCAGAGCAGGATGATGCACGACACGATGTAAGGCATCAAATCCAATCTCACCGAAACCAATATTTTCATGACGGTCCTTTCGAGCACCACGGATATTCTTTGAGTCATTTACATGGATGACACCAAGACGATCCAGTCCAACGATCCGGTCGAATTGTTCAAGAACACCATCTAAGTCGTGCACGATATCGTATCCTGCATCATGCACGTGACATGTATCGAGACAGACGGACAGACGATCATGATGTGTGACGCCTTCGATGATTTGAGCAAGTTCCTCGAAGGTTTTTCCGATTTCCGATCCTTTTCCAGCCATCGTCTCAAGCGCGATCTTAACCTGTTCGTCACCTGTCAGTACTTCATTGAGTCCTTCGACGATCCGTTTGATTCCGATTTCTTCCCCAGCACCGACATGCGCACCAGGATGTAATACGATGTGTTGCGCCTTTTCAAGCGCTTCTGCTCGTTTAATTTCTGCTGCTAAAAACGAAACAGCGAGTTCGAATGTCTCGGGTTTCGTCGTATTCCCTAAGTTGATGATATACGGCGCATGCACGACGATTTCCTCTATTCCATTAGCACTCATATGTTGCAATGCTTCTTGAATCCGTAACTCTTCCATCGGCTTACGGCGTGTATTTTGAGGTGCTCCTGTATAAACCATCATCGTCGTTGCACCGTAAGATGCCGCTTCCTCACTTGCACCTAACAGCATTTTTTTCCCCGAAACGGAGACGTGTGAACCTATTTTCATGTTCTTTTCCACCTTTCTCTTTTTACAGTGTACCAAATCTTGAAAACGACAAGACACCCGAAAAATGTTTTTTCATTTCACGGGTGTCATCAATGGAGTTATTTTGATTTGCGTGCGTTTTCTTTACGTTGCGCGCGACCGACACCACGTTGTTCTTTGATGCGTTCACGTTTTGCTGTTTCTTTCAGCTTATATTGATGTTTCTTCTTATAACCTGGTTTAACACGTTTTTTCGCTTTTGCTGCTTCACCCGAAAGGCGACTATGCGCTGTCTTCGAGACGGCAGTCTTCATGTGCGGTTTCGCACGGCGACGTTCTTTGACTTCGACGATTTGACTGCCTTTGACATCGACGTTCGTAAATTGAATGCCACGGTCCTCTAAACGATTGATCATACCGTTCTCATGATCTTCAAACAGCGTGTACGCCAATCCATCTTGATCGACACGACCTGTCCGACCGACACGGTGAACGTAGAAGTCCAAATCTTTCGGAATACCATGGTTGATGACGTGTGAGACACCTGAAATATCGATTCCACGTGCAGCAAGATCCGTCACGATGACGTATTGATACTTCGCATCGTTGATTTCTTTGATGGCTTGTTTACGACGACGTGCCGGAAGATCTCCGTGAAGGGAACCAACGTTCAGTCCTGCTTCTAGGAACAAAGCTTCGACTTCGATTGCTTCTGCTTTTGTATTCGTAAAAATTAGACAGATATACGGATTCAGCGCTTTCGCGACTTTCAACGTCAATTGTGAGCGCTCACGATGCTTGACCGGAATCGTATGGTGAACGATTTTCTTCGCTGTCTGTTGTTTTGGATCCACATGCGCATAACGAGGGTTGTTCATGTATTTTTTCAAGAACGGTTGCAATTTCTCAGGAATCGTTGCTGAGAAGACCATCATCTGAAGCTGTTCTGGAAGAGCTTGCGCAATCCGGTCAACTTCTGGCAAGAAGCCCATGTCGAGCATTTGATCCGCTTCATCGATAACGTAGTGCTTCACGAAATGTGGTTTTAAAGCCTGTTCTTTGAATAGGTCTAAAATACGTCCCGGTGTTCCGATAACGATTTGAGGTGAGACTTTCACACGACCGATTTGACGTTCGCGATCCATTCCACCTGTAATAAGACTCGTCTTGATGAAGTCTGGTTCCTTCACGAGTAACGATTTCAGTTCTTCATGAATTTGCCATGCAAGTTCGCGCGTTGGAGCAACGATGATGGCTTGTAATTCTTGAAGCTTTGGATCGACGTTTTGAACGATTGGAAGAAGGAACGATAACGTTTTTCCTGTTCCTGTTTGTGATTGACCGATGATATCGCGTCCCTTTACTGCAGCTGGGATGATCCGCGACTGAATGTCGGTCGGTTTTGTGATGCGGGCGTCATCGAGTGCTTCGATGACGAACGGGTGTAATTGATAATGGCTGAATCCATTCATGAATTGACACCGTCCTTTCCTTATTTGCTGAGGCTTCTGCCTCTCGATTAGTTCAACATGGTTATGGGTCTACTACCGTCATACAGATAGGAGTACGTATAAAAACGAGTTGGAATCTTTTTGTTTTTCGTATGAAGCTTCAATGCACTGAAGGCGACTTTCATCATCTCATCAGCACTCTGGACGACCGTCGCATCCATCGATTTCATGTCAACAGCTTCTAATATAGCACGATTCCCGTCTATGCCGACAATTATTTTTCCTTTGATGCCTGCTTTTTTCAATGCTTCGAGGACACCGAGCGCGATATCGTCATTATGACAATAGACGGCATCAAACGGAATTCCTGACTCAATCACCTGCGTCATGACCTTTTCTGAAGTGATGGGGTCGTAATCCCCATTCACGGATTCGACAATCTGAAGTTCCGGCTCACGCTCAAGACCGGTCAAAAATCCTCGGTGTCGTTCATTGGTTGTATTGACGTTTGCTGTCCCTGCGACTTCAATGATATTGGCGGTAGCTCGTCCCGTCTGCTTGATACGTTCGTGTTTAATGAATGATGCAAGCTGCTCCCCGATCAATTGATTATTTGAAGTGATTGAACTGACCACTGCATCGGAGCGGATCAATCGATCGATGGCAAAAACCGGAATCCCGGCACGAGCCGCTTCTTCTAATGCATTAGCGATATAGACGTCATCTAGTGTCGTCACGAAGATCGCATCGACTTTCATCCGAATGAACTCTTGAATCTGCTCCCGTTCATTGATGCGTGAGTTATGGGAAGTCGTGACGACCGCTTCGTATTTATTCAGTTTGGCTTGTGTCTTGAACGCATCTACGAGCCGTTGTGCGAACTCATGCTTATCATTCACGATCGTAAATCCAACGAGATGACGTTGTGGACTAGGATCTGGATTGACGAACAAGTTGGAAATGAACAGAACGGATGAAATCCAGACAATCAGGACGAATAACCAGGCCTTATTGAATTTCATTCCATTTGCTCCTTTCGTGGCAAGTGAACTTGAATCGTCGTACCGACGCCCGGCTTACTATCAAAGATCATTTTCCCTTTATGATCACGGACGATTTGTTTCGACATGAAGATCCCAAGTCCATTTCCGTCGACTTTCGATGTTTTGAACGCTTGACCGACATGTTCGATTTGATCTCCGTCCATACCGATTCCGTTATCCTGAACAATGAAGACGACCTCTTCTGGATAGACATGGACATGCAGATGACATATGCCGTCCGGTCCTTTAAACGCAACAGCTTGTAGGGCATTTCGGACACAGTTTGCTAAAATCTGCAAGATCCCCTCTTCTGACGCATAAATCTTCGGCATAAAGGATGGTGTATAAATCTTGCAGTCCGCCTCGTAATGATGCGCTTCAGCTTCGAGGATATATGTCAATTTCTTCATTAAATCATTCATATCAATCGTCGTTTTTCGAAGCGCATTGTTCTCACCTTTTGACAGATCGAGCATCGTTTGAATCATACCATTCGCCCGATCGAGTTCTGATAAAGCAAGAACGAGCATTTCTGCATTACGATCTTTTTCCGTCGCTAACAACTGTAAGGTCATCTTGACAGGCGTCAATGGATTACGGATTTCGTGTGCGATTCCTGCTGCTAATTGACCGAGTGATGCTAATTTTTCTTGATGTAACATCGTTTGTTGCTGACTCAATTGCTCAAGACGCGCATTTTCCATCCGTTGTGCATACTCGTTATAGGCGGCAACGAGTGTCTTGACCTCATTAGATCCCGCTCGCTCAAGAACGATCGGTTTGGGCGAGGTGCTTTTCTCGATCTTATTTACAAGTTCAAGCATCGGCGCGGTCAACTGCTTCGACATCAAATAGCCGACAATTAGACTGAGGACAAGCGTTAAAGCCGCGATGATCAAATATTGTTGTCGTGTCGTATAGACCGGTTCATAAAAAACATTTCGCGGCGTTCGAACGAGTATTTTCCAATCCGTCACTTTTAAATCTTTCGCAAAGTAATACATATCTTGATTCGTACTAAAAATCTCGGAAGGTTCTAGCGATTTAAAAGCACGGTCAACCACACTTCTCGATAATACGCGCTCTTCATCTGTCACGAGATTACTGGATGTGGCTAACAATTGTTTTTTACTATTGAAAAGGTAAGCAATGGTCTGATCGTCGAACGATTCAAGTGAATTTCGAAAAACAATCGAATTCATGATGCTTAATCCACCACCAAAGACTCCGACACGCTCATTGCCGTCTCGAATCGGGATGAACATGTACGTGACAGCATCTGACTCCATTGTATATAGCTTGCTCATATGAAAATCCGTACTCGTCAACGTTTGCACAAAATCATCGTCTTTTAGGATGGTACTATTCTCCACTCGACGATCATCGCTTGAGAACCAGGTGATTTGTTTCGTCTTTCGGTCAAAATAAAAGAGACTTTTAAACCCTGTATCAATGTCTAACAATTTAGACTCCTCAATTTTCCGACTCAACTTTTTAGGGTTTTTGACATTCAACTGCAAGCTCATGATTTCTTCATGCAAATTCCCGACATTGTCGCGAATCGCATTCCCAGAGACTTCAACACTTTTTTCACTCTGTTTTTCTGTTTGTTGTTCGACTCGGGAAATCGTGACCCGGTCTGCAGTGAAGGCAAGCGCTGAAATGACAAGACAAATCAGGATGAATAAGACGGCGGTGATTTGAAAAAAATACGACCGCATCATTTTCTTAGACTCCATCCCTTCGCCTCCCTTTTGAATAATTGACAACTTCATTAGTATAGCATGTTCTGTGGATGAAACAGACTCCTCTATTTTCATTCAGCTTCAATCAATGGTACACTCTAACTAATCATTCTTTTTCACAAAGGGAGAATCCATAACTATGCTAGTAAAAAAAATCAGCCCCCGCGGCTATTGTTACGGTGTCGTCGATGCAATGAAACTTGCACAACAAGCGGCATTGAATAAAGATTTGCCACGCCCGATCCATATTTTAGGGATGATCGTCCACAATGCTCACGTTACACGTGAGTTCGAAAATATGGGTGTCATCACTGTCGATGGTCCTGATCGCCTCGAAGCCTTAGAGACGATTCAAAAGGGAACGGTCATCTTTACAGCACACGGTATTTCACCTGCTGTTTATGCTCGTGCTGCAGAGAAGAACTTACACGTCGTCGATGCGACGTGTCCTGACGTGACGCGTACGCACGATTTGATTCGTCAAGTCGTCGCGGATGATTATGAAGTCATCTACGTCGGCAAACATGGTCATCCGGAGCCTGAAGGTGCCGTCGGCGTAGCGCCGGAACATGTTCACCTCATCGAAAAAGTCGAAGATATCGATGAACTTCCTCCTCAGCTTGCTCATAAAAAAATCATCGTCACGAACCAGACAACGATGAGTCAATGGGATGTCCAAGCTTTGATGGAACACGTTCGGAAAAAATATCCGCATGTGGAAGTACACAATGAAATCTGTAACGCAACACAAGTCCGACAAGAAGCGGTAGCAGATCAAGCAGGAGACTGTGATCTCGTCATCGTCGTCGGTGACCCACGTTCGAACAACTCGAACCGTTTGGCACAGGTATCCTTTGATATCGCAGGAACTCCTGCACATCGAATCGGCGATTTAACGGAGCTTGATTTATCATGGCTTGAAGGTGTACAGCAAGTCGGCGTCACATCAGGTGCATCGACGCCAACACCGATCACGAAAAAAGTCATCGACTTCTTACAACAATATGATCCTACTGATATTAGTACGCATGACAAGACACCATTCCTTGAACTAAGACGGATTTTGCCTAAAGTCAAAGTACTTTAATCCTAACAATCGATACAGCAAAACCGAGTCGCGATTATCATTCGCGACTCGGTTTTTTACTGCTCAAAAGATACCCTTAGCGTACTCGATTCGTTGCCTCACAAAAACTGAAACGGATTCGTATTCGCTGTTGAAATCAGCAGTTCGACGTCGATTTTTTTCTGTTCGAATCGACGCTTCAATTCGTTGACGACGCCTTCCTTCATGACCGACTCTACATGATGTCCGGGATCAACGACCGCTAGTCCAAGTGCCATCGCATCATGGGCGACATGAAAATAGAGATCACCCGTGACAAGTACATCGGCTCCGGCAAAAGCTGCTGTCGAGACATATTTATTCCCATCGCCACCGAGAACAGCGACTTTATTGATCTCCCGTGATTCGTCTCCAACGAAACGCAAGTTTTGAACACCAAACACCGTCCGAACATGCTCTGCAAATGCTCGCAACGTCATGGGTTTCGGCAATCGACCTATCCGTCCGAGACCAAGTGGCGCTGCCGGACGTTCCTGCTTTATGAGATCATAGGCTACCTCTTCGTAAGGATGTGCCTGCTTCATCGCTCGAATGACTTGTTTCTGATCCAATTCCGTCACGATCGTCTCAATTCGGACTTCAGAAACCCGCTCGAGTTGATTCGCTTCACCGATATATGGCGTAGCCTCAGGCGACGGTCGGAATTGCCCAGTTCCATTGACATGAAACTGGCAGTCACTATAATCCCCTTCTTGCCCGGCTCCTGCTTTTGCAAGTGCTGTCGAGACACGCTCTGCAGCTTCTGTTGGTACAAAAACACTCAACTTGTAGCGTGTATTTTCAAATGTGGGGGCGAGAACTTCACATGACTCAAGACCGATTGCCTCTGCCATCCAATCATTGACCCCTCCTGGTGTCACATCAAGGTTCGTATGCGCAGCGTACACCGCAATATCGTGCTTGATACATTTTGTGACGATGCGTCCTGTTGCGGAACGATCCGTCACATTCGCTAACTTGCTAAAAATCGGTGGATGATGCGCGATGATGAGATCAACCTTTTTTTCAATCGCTTCATCAACGACAGACTCCAAGACATCAAGTGTCACGAGCACACGTTTTACGTCCTTGTTCAACGTTCCAATATGCAAACCGATCGGATCACCCTCGAGCGCGAATTTTTTCGGAGCGAATGCTTCAAACTGCTCAATGACATAATTCCCATTCGCCATCAGCTTGTCACCTCTTCCATCTTTTGAATCAATCGTTCGATCGCTATGATTTTTTCAGATAAGATTTCCGTAGTTTGTCCTTGTTTCATCTGCTCCAAAATATACTGACGTTTTTGTTTTTCCATTTGCCACTTTGCAATGAATTCTGGCGCTCGCTCTCGCATCAACTGAGGACCAAAGAAGAGTTCCCATTGTCGTGTTGTTTCGTCCTCTGAGTACAGTGTTTCATCTCCACGTTCCGCGACAAGAATTTCATAGATCTTCCCGTTCTCCTCGACGATGGCTTCTGACAATAAGGCATACGAATGTGCGAGTAACCAGTTTCGGACATCGACTGCATCGACATTCGGTTGTAGAATCAAACGCTCTTCTCCCGACAATCGATCTTTCCCTTCTTCAAGGATTGAGGCAATCAATGTTCCACCCATTCCCGCGATCGTGATTGCTGTCGCTTCTCCCGGTTTCAATACCGATAGACCACTCCCGAGACGGACATCAATTTGGGACTCGAGTCCTACAAGTGCCACTTGTCCTTTTGCGGCTTCCATCGGTCCTTCATTCACTTCCCCCGCGATGGCGCGTTCGATTTTATTTTGTTGGATACAAAAACACGGTACGAATGCATGATCCGAACCAATATCTGCAAGGATGGCTCCTTGTGGAATATACGACACGACTTTTTGGAGTCGTTGATCCAATACGACGTTCATTTGCATCTTCTTCATCCTTCCTATTTTCCGAAAAACTCTCTTTTAAAATAGCGGATTTACAGTAAAAAAGAAACCATCCGCCCATAAAAAAACATCTATCTCGTAACGAGATAGATGCTCTTGTTCTTATTTCTTAGCAGCTAACCATTTAGCTAGAACAGCTGCTTCTTCGTCATTCGCAAGACCGCCAGGCATTTGCCCTTTACCGTTCATTGCGATGTCCTTGATTTCATCTTCTTTCAGCTTCGCGCCGATCTTTGTTAAGTTCGGACCAACGCCGCCTTCTAAGTTTCCACCGTGACATCCTGTACATCCTTTAGATGCAAACAAGTCTTCTGGCTTCATTTCTGCAGTTGACGGCCCTTTGCGAGCTTCCTTCACCTGATCGACCCCAAAGTAAGACAATGAAATCATAGCGATGATGGCGATGACTGCGATCGCCGCGAACGGTACTAATGGATTACGCATTTGGATTCCCCCCATATTCTATACCCAACCAAGTTGGTGACTGAATGGTATTCCCCGTTACTATTCTACTGTAAAAAAAACAGGGAAGGAAGAAAAAAACGAAACTTTTTTCTTCCTTCCCACTAAAATTTCATATATTCTTCACACTTTGAATTAATCGAGGAAATCTTTCAAGCGTTTTGAACGACTCGGATGACGTAACTTCCGAAGTGCTTTTGCTTCGATTTGACGAATCCGCTCACGTGTAACGCCAAATACCTTTCCGACTTCTTCAAGTGTCCGTGTCCGACCATCGTCAAGACCAAAACGAAGACGAAGGACGTTTTCTTCACGATCCGTGAGTGTATCTAACACATCTTCGAGTTGCTCTTTTAAGAGTTCATATGCAGCAGCATCCTGTGGTGCTGTCGCATCTTGATCCTCGATGAAATCACCGAGGTGTGAATCGTCTTCTTCCCCGATCGGTGTCTCAAGAGAAACCGGCTCTTGCGCAATTTTCAGGATTTCACGGACTTTTTCCGGCGTGATTTCCATCTCTTTCGAAATTTCTTCCGGTGATGGTTCACGTCCAAGATCTTGCAAGAGTTGACGCTGGACACGAATCAATTTATTGATCGTTTCAACCATGTGAACCGGAATTCGGATCGTCCGCGCTTGGTCAGCAATCGCACGTGTGATCGCCTGACGAATCCACCACGTTGCATACGTCGAGAATTTATATCCCTTCGTATAGTCGAATTTCTCGACCGCCTTGATCAGACCCATGTTACCTTCTTGAATCAAATCAAGGAACAACATACCGCGTCCGACATACCGTTTAGCGATCGAAACGACGAGACGTAAATTTGCTTCCGCTAATCGTTTTTTCGCTTCTTCATCGTTTTGTTCGATTCGTTTCGCGAGTTCGACTTCGTCTTCTGCATTCAACAGATCAACGCGACCGATTTCTTTTAGATACATCCGGACAGGGTCATTGATCTTAACGCCGGGTGGAACAGACAAATCGTTCAAATCTGCCTCTTCTTTTTCGTCCCCTGTACCGTCATTGTTAACCTTGATACCTTCTGTTTCAAGCAATTGAAGGAATTCCTCGAATTGCTGAGCATCCATTGATTCGAAGGAACTCAGTTTGTCTTCGATTTTCTGGTGCGACAATTCACCATTCTTATGTCCGAGCGCGATGAGTTCCTCTTTCGCGAGACGGAGTAATTCAGCTTCTGATCTTGCTTTTTCTGCCATCGAACCATACACTCCTTCCACATCATGCAGCAGGTCATCGATCTTTTAAACGACGCTTTCGTTCAATGATCGCCTGCATCAGTTCCGCTTGGGCACGGATATCTGTTTGTTGATTCAATCGTGATTTTTCTTCTTCGAGCAATCGACGTTGCTGTTCGTTCTGGACGGCACGAATGTAATGACTGAGTAAGTCAGGATCATATTCAGGCATCAGCATGAACTCTAGATCCACTACGATTCGTTGCAGGGAAGCATCATGGAGCATCGTCAAAAAACGATCTGGACTTCCTTGCGTACCTGTCCCATAAAATTCATATAACTTGCCGGCAATCAATTGATGTGCCGGATCATTGAATTGGACACCCAGCTGCTCACGCACTTCTAGACATACTTCTTCGGAACGGATCATGTAGGCAAGCAAGAAGCGTTCAGCCTTTTTCCAGTTCGCGAACGTTCGATCAGGAGGTGCTGTCGGTACAGCAGTCGGGCGATCGGAAACGATTTGTTCTCTTTTCGGTTGTTGGACGGTTGGACGCACTTGTGAGATCAAAGAATCTTTCGAGAGTTTAAATTCCTCAGAAAGTTTTCCTAAATAGATGTCCCGTAACAACGGATTGGATGTTCGACCAATCTCTTCAAGCATAGTTTCAATATATCGAACGCGTTCTCCTTCTAATCGCAAGTTTTTTCCTTGTCGAAAATAAAAAGATTTAAATTCAAGACTTGAAACCCGTTTTTGTTCGATCCAGTGTAAAAACGTCTCTTCTCCCTGATTCCCAATAAAGGAGTCAGGGTCTTCGCCATCCGGTAAGCGGATGACGGAACAGTCGACGGCAACGGCTTCAAGCAACTGTAAGGCTTTTAGCGTCGCAGCGCGTCCTGCTTTGTCTCCGTCATAACAAACAATGACTTCATCGACGATGCGTGCCAGGTTTTGGGCATGAACAGGCGTTAACGCTGTTCCTAAAGAAGCTACCGTATAAGGTATACCCGCTTGAGCAACACGCACAACATCAAGATTTCCCTCAACAAGGACGACTTGTTTGATTTTACGCATCGCCCCTCGTGCTTGAGCAAATCCAAATAACAGTTCACTTTTATTGAACAAAGGGGTTTCCGCTGTATTAACATACTTTGGGTCACGACCGTCAATCGAACGGCCACTAAATCCGACGATCGTGCCATCACGATCGGAAATAGGGAACACGACCCGACCGTTGAATCGATCTCGATAATCACCATCACGTCCGATTGAAATCAATCCCGCTTCGACCATCTCATCTAAATCAAACCCACGTCGTGCCAAGGAATCCACTGTAAAACGATCTTGATCCGGTGCATACCCGAGTCGAAACTCACGCATCGCCCCCTCGCGTATACCGCGATTTTCTAAATAGATTCTTCCGGCGTCGCCTGCTTCCGTTTGAATCAGCACCTCGTGATAGAGCTCGGTGACGATTCGATGCGCTTCGCGCATGCGGAACTTCTTTTCCTGTTCAGGCGTCGATTCCGACTGCTCGAATCGGTCCGGTTCTAGCTCTGGAAGTGTGACGTCGCTTCGGTCGGCTAATTTCGAAACGGCTTCCTTGAAACTCATTCCTTCTGTTTCCATGACGAAAGTAATTGCATTTCCTCCTGCACCACATCCAAAACAGTAGTACATTCCTTTATCAGGAGAAACAGAAAAGGAAGGTGATTTCTCAGAATGAAACGGGCAAAGCCCTGAATATCGATTCCCTTGTTTTTTTAATTCTACACGTTCTGAAATCAATTCGACGATGTCCGTTGCTTGGCGGACCTGATCGACAATTTCATCAGGAATTCGCTTCATTCCGTCCTCTCCCCTTTCCTCGAGAACTTATCCTTACATGACCATACCCGCAATGAAACGGAACGATGACTCGTTCCGTTTCATTAGAAAAAGGGCATTATCTCATTTATCAGCTAAACAAGTATACTATGTTCCTGACTGCTTGACTAGTCATGCGCTTTCCCGGAAATTCCGGTCAAAATCAAATTCGCCGTCTCTTCGACTGCTTTATTCGTCACATCAATAATTTGGCATCCGATTCGTTCATATAAATTCCGTGCGTATTCAAGTTCCCGATTGATTCGGTCCATCTGCGCATAGGCTGCTTCAGGTTTGAGTCCTAATGAACGCAATCGTTCCATTCGGATATCGATCAACTTTTCCGGTGAGATGAGTAGTCCAAAACATTTTTCTTTTGGAATATCGAATAGCTCTGCCGGTGGAATCGATTCGGGTACGAGTGGTACATTTGCTACTTTATATCGCTTTAAGGCTAAATACTGCGAGAGCGGCGTTTTAGATGTACGCGACACACCGATCAAGACGATATCAGCGCGTTTAATTCCTTTTGGATCACGTCCATCGTCATACTTAACAGCAAATTCGACCGCTTCGATTTTCCGGAAGTACTCCTCATCTAAGCGATAGATTAATCCAGGTTCTTCCTTCGGTTGCATCTGCAAACGATCTTCCATCGTGTCAAGCAATGGACCAAGTAGATCAATCGCCTTTACACCGTGGGCATGCGCTGTGTCTGCAAGCAGACGACGATGCGTCGCATGAACGATCGTAAAAGCGATCGTCGCTTGTTCTTCTTTCGCATGAAGAACCAAGTCATAAATGACTTGATCATCATCGACGAACGGAATGCGGACCGTTTCGATGGCTTGTTCCGGGAACTGAATAGCAGCTGCGCGGACGACGAGTTCACACGTCTCTCCGACAGAATCACTCACGACATAAATCCGTTGACGCATCAGGAGCCCCCCTTAAATTTCTTCATCACGTGCTAAAGCGACCAACACTTTCGTCATGTTCGTTTTCGTCATTCGACCGACGACTTTCAAGACCCCGTTCTCTTCTTCGACGACTGGCATCGAATCAATCTGTTTTTCGATCAGTTTCATGCCGGCACCAATTAACGTTTCCGATTTTTCACAGACTGTCAAATTTGGCATTCGTGTCATGATTATGTTGACCGGTAACGAGTCTAATTCTTGATTACCGATTGCCGCACGTAGAAAATCCTTACGTGATAGCACACCGACCAACGCATGGTCCTTGCTGACGACAAACAGCGAACCGACATCTTCTAGGAATAAGTGAACGATCGCATCGTATACGGTCATCCCTTCATGAATGACCTTTGCTGATGACATGAATTCGCCGACGGTCAAGGTGTCCAGTTTCTCATGAAGCATGGAAGCATTTTTCTTTCCGACATACATATAGCCGACACGTGGGCGCGCTTCTAGCATGCCGGTCATCGTTAAAATCGACAAATCGGGTCGTAATGTCGCCCGTGTCAGGGAGAGCGCTGCAGCAATCTGCTCTCCCGTGATTGGACCATTCTCTTTGACGATTTGGAGTATCTTTTTTTGCCGTTCATTTAACTTCATCGGCTCATCCGTCCTTTTTCTTTACGCTAAAGTGAGTGCATTGAACCGAGCGACTGATTCGATGGCTTCTGCAAATCGTTTCATTTCGCTAAGACGGTTCGTACGGACCGTTTCGTCATCCGTCATGATCATCGTACCGTCAAAGTAGGCTGTGATCGACGGAACGGTTGCCTCAAGTGCCTCAAGTGCACGTGCATAATCAAGTGACGCGATAGCTTGATCGACCTCTGGTAAGGCTTTCTCAATCGCCTCATGCAATTCGCGTTCCGCATCATTTTCAAAGAGCGCTGGATTAACAGTTGTGACACTTTCTGCTTTTTTCGAGATGTTCAAGACACGGCTTAATTGTTCGACCGTTTTCTTGAACGATTCTTTTTTCGTCGCCTCTTCAAGCATGGCAGCACGCTTTTCATTCGCTTCGACTGTCAACATATGGTCAAGAGCGGCTTCGACGACATCATGACGGAAGTCCATTTCCGATAGACGGTACTTCAAACGTTGCGCAAAGAAATCTTGTAATGCGGCTTGTACTTCTTCGGCATCCTTCGTATAAAGACCTGCTGCCACCTGTGCTGAAACGACGAAGGCAATCAATTCAGTCAATGTCAGATTCAACTTTCGATCTGATAAAATCTGAACAATCCCTTGTGCTTGACGACGCAATGCATACGGATCCGCTGATCCACTCGGAATCATACCGACACCAAAGAATCCAGCGACGCTGTCCATCTTATCAAGGATCGCGTAGAGTGTCCCTGTCGGTGTCTCCGGACTTGCATCACCCGCGAAGCGTGGCATGTAATGTTCGCGAATCGCAGCAGCGACTTCCGGATCCTCGTTTTTCATGTTCGCATAACGTTCACCCATCAGACCTTGTAATTCCGTGAATTCATAGACCATTTGACTGACGAGGTCGAATTTATAGATCTGTCCTGCACGTTCGACACGTGTTTTGTCTGCACCGACACGATCTGCAAGTGCGAGTGCCATCTGACGGACGCGACGGACTTTTTCGCCTGTCGTTCCTAATTTTTCATGGAAGACGATTTTATCAAGACGTTTCGCCTGTTCATCGATATCTGCTTTTTTATCTTCTTCATAGAAGAACTGCGCATCTGCTAAACGGGCACGGATGACTTTTTCGTTTCCGCGTGCGACGTTTTCAAGATGTGTTGCGTTTCCGTTTCGTACCGTCACGAAATAATGGAGCAACGCCCCGTCACGTTTGACCGGGAAGTAACGTTGGTGTTCCTTCATCGTCGTGATCAAGACTTCTTCTGGTAACTCAAGATACGCTTCATCAAATGCACCGAACAAGGCTGTTGGATACTCGACGAGGTTCGTGACTTCTTCAAGTAAAGACGCATCGATCGGCACTTCGAATTGTTCGCGTGCCGCAAGCGCCGCGATTTGTTCTTCGATCAATTGACGACGTGCTTCGTAACTGACGATGACATTTTCTCCTGCGAGCGCTTCGACATAGGCATTCGGACGTAGGATCGTGATGTCCTGCCCGAGGAAACGATGTCCACGCGATGTCCGACCTGTTTCGACGGATGCGACTTCAAACGGGATGACTTGATCGTCAAGCAGGGCAATCAACCAACGAATTGGACGCATATAACGTAACGATTGTGTGCTCCAACGCATGTTTTTCGGGAATGTCATCGCTTCGACGACTTGTTTTAGTCCAGGAAGTAAATCAGCTGTCGCTTGTCCGACTTCCTTACGTGTCGCATAAAGGTATTCGACTCCTTTTTCTTCTCCAAGGAAGAGATCGTCCGTCGTTAACCCTTTACCACGCGCGAATCCTTCGGCTGCTTTCGTCCAGTTACCGTCTTCATCCATTGCGATTCGTTTTGCGGGTCCTTTTAATGTCTCTTCGAGGTCGCTTTGACGTGCTGCGAGACCCTTGACATATACTGCAAGACGGCGTGGTGTCGAGAAGGATTCGACGCTTGTGAACTCAATCCGTGCTTCTTCAAGGAAACGCGTCACGCGTTCCTTGAGTTGTGTTTCGGATTGAAGGACGAATCGAGCCGGCATTTCTTCTAAACCGATTTCAAGTAATAATTCATGCATGTGACTCACCTGCTTTCGACTTGATCAATGGGAAGCCAAGACGTTCCCGTTCTTCGATGAAACTTTGCGCACAACGACGCGACATGTTCCGTACACGATGGATGAACCCTGTGCGTTCCGTGACGGAAATCGCGCCCTTCGCGTCGAGAAGGTTAAAGGTATGCGAACATTTCAAGATGTAATCATACGCTGGGAAAACGAGGTTCTCATCCAAGGCACGATTCGCTTCTTTTTCATATTGATCGAATAACGTAAAGAGTAAAGCGACATCTGATGTTTCAAATGTATACTTCGAATGTTCGAATTCCGGTTGATAGAAGATATCACCGTATTTGAAACCATCTGTCCAAACGAGATCAAAGACGCTCTCGACATCTTGGATGTAAGAAGCGAGACGCTCGATTCCGTAAGTGATCTCTACTGCAATCGGATTACACTCGATTCCACCGACTTGTTGGAAGTACGTGAATTGTGTAATTTCCATTCCATTTAGCCATACTTCCCAGCCGAGACCAGCAGCACCGAACGTTGGGTTCTCCCAGTTATCCTCTACGAAACGGATGTCATGTTCGAGTGGATTGATCCCGAGCAACTCGAGACTTTGTAAGTACAGTTCCTGAATGTTGTCAGGTGATGGTTTCATGATGACTTGGAATTGATGGTGTTGATACAGACGGTTCGGGTTTTCTCCATAACGACCGTCAGCCGGACGGCGTGATGGTTCTGTATAACAAACGTTCCACGGTTCCGGTCCGAGACTCCGTAAAAACGTCATCGGATTCATCGTACCGGCTCCTTTTTCTACGTCGTATGCTTGCATCGTCAAGCAGCCTTGTTCTGCCCAAAATTTTTGTAATGTCAAGATCATGTCTTGTACTGTCATCTTCACGACTTTCACCTCCGAAATGATTAAGGAACGCAAAAAACGCCCCTATGTACAACAATCGTTGCACATAGGGACGAGACGAGCCCGCGGTTCCACCCTACTTGCATGCATCGCATGCCACTCTTTTTGACAAAAAAACACTCCGAAACGCCGTTCGCGCCCCTCTCACTCCCAGCTCACACCACCCTGGAATCGCTTGATTGAGAAAAAAGACGGTACTCCTTTTCGTCATCGTGTTCATTTAGTTACTTCTTCCGCATTCATTCTACCGAACCCGCTTGTTGCTGTCAATCATTGCCGAAATCAATCAACTGGTCGAGGACACGTTTTGAACGCAGACGTAATCCGCTGTAGCGTTCCATATAAGCATCCATGATTTGACGCAATAGACGCTTCGTTTCTGGCTTCACCGTCACGGTACCAATTCGTGAGAAATCATATACGGAAAACACATAGAGCATCTTCGCAACTGCCTCTGACATATAGACAGCATGTTCATCCTCATGGCGATGCCGGCGACAGAGTAGACCGCCATGATGTAACGAAAAAGCGAATGGTGCTTCAGCACTCCCGCAAATCGTACAGCCATTCAAATGTGGAGCAATGCCTAGATGACGCAACAGACGCAATTCGATGATGAAAGAGACGACGTCAGGATCTAGTCCTTCATCCATCGCCTCTAGTCCTTCGACGAATAAATCGTAAAGCGCCGGTTGCGGCACCCGTTCATCAAGCGCTTTATCCGCAAGCTCCAATAGATACATCGCATAAGCCATCAACACGACATCTTGCCGAATATGCGCATGACTTGTAATGACGTCTGCTGATTTTAACTGACCGAGACCCCGTGAACGTGGATAGATATAGACAGCTCGGACGAAAGGCTGACTAGCCGCGTTAAAACGGCTACCCGGCTTCTTCGCTCCTCGCGCCATGACGGCGAGCTTGCCGTATTCACGTGTCAGTAGCGTGACAATCTTATTCGATTCACCATATACGACCGTTCGTAATACAAGCCCTTCCGCCTTATCGATCATCGCTTAATACTCATCATCGCGGAAGCCGAGTTCACGCAATTGACCGGCCTTGTTGCGCCAATCCTTTTGGACTTTGACCCACAAGTTCAGGTAAACTTTCGTCCCGAGTAACATCTCAATGTCCGTTCGTGCTTCAGAGCCGATTTCTTTTAGAAGTGCTCCGCGTTTACCGATGATGATTCCTTTTTGGGAATCGCGCTCGATCAAGATCGTCGCATGGACATCCACCATGTTTCCATTCTCACGTGTCTTGATTTGATCAATCGCGACGGCAATCGAGTGTGGTACTTCATCGCGTGTCTTTTGCAAGACTTTTTCACGAATCATCTCTGAGATGATGAAGCGCTCTGGGTGGTCAGTGACTTGATCCGCTGGATAATACATCGGTCCTTCTGGTAGAATTTTTGCGATTTCTTCAAGTAACGGTCCGACATTATTCCCTTGTAGCGCCGAAATCGGAACGACTGCCGCGAACTCGAGTTCATTTTTGTACGACTCGATGATCGGTGGAATATCATTCGGATGAATCAAATCGACTTTATTCATGACGAGAATGATTGGTGTATCGAGTTCCTTCAATTTTTCAATAATGAAGTCGTCACCTTTTCCTTTTGGTTCCGTCACGTTGACCATGAACAAGATCGCATCGACTTCACGCAATGCGTTCGTCGCGACCTTCATCATGAAATCGCCGAGTTTATGTTTTGGTTTATGGATCCCAGGTGTATCGATGAAAATCGTCTGAACATCTTCTGTCGTATAGACACCTTGAATCTTATTACGCGTCGTTTGTGGTTTATCAGACATGATGGCAATTTTTTGTCCGATGACACGGTTGAGGAATGTCGATTTTCCGACGTTCGGGCGTCCGATGATCGAGACAAAGCCCGATTTGAATCCTTCTTTAAACATGTAAATCTCCTTTCGTGAATGCTCCCGGTAAGAGGGCGCCCACTGTTGTTTCTGTGACATCCCCTTTAAGGTTTGTCAAATAGATTGGCATATCCGCATCACACATCTCTGATAACACTTGGCGGCATTGTCCGCACGGTGCGACCGGTCCTTCTGTGTCCGCAACGACAGCCATCGCTGCATACTCGCGCGCATCTTGTGCCCACGCAGAGAAGATAGCTGTCCGTTCTGCACAGTTACAAAGACCATACGCTGCGTTTTCAATATTGCAGCCATGGAAGACTTGTCCGTCTTTCGTCAAGAGAGCAGCACCGACTTGGAATTTTGAATATGGAACATACGCTTTTTCGCGTGCACGTTTAGCTTGTTCGAGTAATTGTTCTGTTTTCATGTGAGTATCCCCTTTTTAGGAACGGTATTGGCCAAAAAGGCCGGATTCTTATTGTACCAAATATGGGATGAAGATGCATAGCGCAATCGCAACAGATGTAAGCGCCAACACTAAAACAGCACCACTCGCGATATCTTTGACTGCTTTTGCCAGTGGATGCCACTCCTGCGTCACGAGATCCACGACGCGCTCAAACGCTGTATTGAACATCTCGGCACTTATGACGATCCCGACCGTCAGAAAAAGAATCGCTCGCTCGACAGATGTCAACGGTAATAAAAAGGCGACAAGTAATACGATGCCGCCAATGATGACATGAACTTTCATATGCCGTTCTTCTCGAATCGATTGGCGCAACCCATGCATCGCATGTCGAAATGGTTGCCACCAGCTTTTCACAACGTGCCCCGGAATAACTCGAAGTGATGCAGGATTTCCTCCTGTCGCTTCGTCATGATTTCCTCATCTGCCTTTTCAATGTGATCATATCCGAGTAAGTGGAGGAAACCATGGACGGCGAGAAAACCGAGTTCACGCTCGAAATGATTGCCATATTCAGCCGCCTGTTCGCGACATCGTTCCACGGAAATGATCAAATCACCGAGGACGACTGGTTCATCTTCCAATAATCCAAAATCGATTTCATCTTCTCCGAGTTCTTCCATCGCGAAGGAAATGACGTCTGTCGCCTGATCTTTCCCACGCCATTCACGATTAATCTCTTGAATCTCATCGTTTGAGACGAAAGTCACGGACAACTCACTGTTCGGATCGACTTCTTCTTGTTCCGCCGTGTAAATCAAAATCGATTCGACAAGCTGTCGTTGTTCTTCCGTTAGACGATTATTTTCGTCTGTCATATAAATGTTCATTTCGTTGCCTCTTTCTTTAATTCTGGATACTCGATTCGTTCATGGAACAAACCGGATAAGGTATGACACGCACTTTCACCGACGCGATAAATCTCACGTGTCGTGATGTCACATTCCGCAAATTGGTCGTCCATCATCTTTTCACGAATGATTTTCGCGACTAGGTCCCGAATTCCTTCTTCCGAAGGAGCTTTCATTGAACGAACAGCCGCTTCAATCGAGTCGACGATCATGATGACTGCCGCTTCACGCGTTTGTGGTTTAGGTCCTGTATAACGGAACGTATCCTCATCGACTTCACCTTGTTCTGCTGCCTTGACATAAAAATATCGGAGCAACGATGTTCCATGATGCTGGCGACAAATATCGATGATCGCTGCCGGGAGTTTTGCTTTTTCGAGCAATTCAACACCATCCTCTGTATGTGCCAAGATGACACGTGCCGACTCTTCCGGCGTCAATCGATCATGCGGATTGCGTCCATGCTGGTTTTCAATGAAATAAAGTGGTCGTCGTGTTTTTCCTAAATCGTGATAGTAGGCACCGACTCGCGCAAGCAACCCATCTGCACCGATTGCTTCACAGGCTGTTTCTGCTAGGTTCGCGACCATCATGCTATGATGATACGTTCCTGGCGCTTCGACCAAGAGTTTCTTCAACAAGGGATGCGTCGGGTTCAACAGTTCGAGCAGACGCGTCGGTGCTAAGATACCAAATGTCATTTCGAGGAACGGCAATAACCCAATCGCAAGAATGGCACTCAAGATCCCACTAGCAATCGCAAAACCGACTAAAGTCAATGTTTCACGTAATTCGAATGTGCCACTACGTAATAGAACGAATGCAAAGAAAATCGCGATGTTTGCTCCGGCAATCGAAATACTGCTCATGAAAATACGACGACGTGACAAACTAGACTGTAGGAAAAACGTTGCGACTAAACTACCGACTAACAAATAGATCGCGATATTGAAGCTGAAGTTTTGATTCGTACTATAGAAGAACGTTCCAGCAAGCGCCGTAAAAAGAGAACTCGATAATGCAATCCGTTCGTTCAATAAATTGCGCAGGACAAGCGCAGCAAAAGCGGTCGGTGTGAGTAAGTAAAGTGCAGGATTGATGTCGTCTGCTAAAAAGGCCATGCCATACATGACAAGCAATTGTAAGCTGACGACGAGGTAGACAAGCCCAAACAACCGGATCCGCCCCATCTGTGCATACCGTAGTTTCGAGCGATGAATGAAGCCGAATAGGAAAGCAGTCATCAATGCACTGACAAGCATCGCTCCAAGTAACGGTTTCAACGACTGACGGTCAGAAATCAAGCCGACGAGTTGTAGCTGGCGGTAAGCATCTTGCGAAATCACTTCGCCTCGTTTGACGATCACTTCACCTTCTGAAATGATGACCGGTTCGACTTTATCACTCGTCTGCTTACGAAGCTGTTCCGTCTTTTCCGGATCATAGACGTAATTCGTCACGATCAGTTGATCGGTCAGCGCTTTAGCGACTGCTTTTAATGAGAAGGAGAGCGGCGAACGTTCGATATCAGTCCGCGCATTCTCACGTGCTTCTGCTACTTCACCACCATCGGACGAGATACGTTGACGCATCGCTTCTTCAATCGCTGTAATGACGACGTCACGTGTCGTATTCCGAAGTGCTGTCGTCGACGTCACAAGCAAGCGTAACTCATCATCCTTCAACAGTGTCGCCGCCTCCGTTCCACGCAGACGCTGTTTGATTTTACCGATCTCATTTGCTTTTTTAATACCGGATAAACTAGCAAAAAGTTGTTCTACTTTATCAATTTGCTGTGCTGCATACTCTTGTTTGATCGTATACTGACTCTCGATTGCAGCAACCGAATTTTCCTTGATTTGATTTGTTGCGACCCGGTCCTCCATCGTCAAGGGTGACCGGATATCTTCTTCTGCAATTGAGAATGGTTCTGCGGACAAGGCTTCTGGTCGAACGCTGACATACATCATCGTCGATACGATGAGATAGAATATTACTGTCAAAAGACCGACCCAGACCCCAACCTTGCGCATATCATCTCCCCCTTTTTCCTCTATTTCCGTAACGGCTTAGGTCAAATCCTGACTATAAGCATCAACGATTTTTCGGACAAGTGGGTGACGTACGACATCAGCTGAGCCAAAGTGCTCAAAATGAATCCCTTTGACATTGCCGAGCAAATGTAACGCTTCTTGTAGACCAGACGTTTTTCCACGCGGAAGATCGACTTGCGTTAAATCGCCCGTAACGATCATCTTCGAATGGAATCCGAGACGCGTCAGGAACATCTTCATTTGTTCCCGTGTCGTATTTTGCGCTTCATCGAGAATGACAAAAGCATGTTCAAGCGTCCGTCCTCGCATGTAAGCAAGCGGTGCGATTTCGATGACACCACGTTCAAGCAGACGAGCCGTATGCTCGACACCAAGGACGTCATGTAGCGCATCGTACAGAGGACGTAGATAGGGATCGACCTTTTCTTTAAGATCCCCTGGAAGAAATCCTAGATTTTCTCCTGCTTCTACTGCCGGACGCGTCAGGACGAGTCGTTTGACGTGACCTTCCTTCAGTGCTTTTGCTGCCATCACGACTGCGAGATATGTTTTTCCGGTCCCTGCTGGTCCAATACCGAATGTCAAATCACAGCGATCAATTCCGCGAACGTAACGTGCTTGACCGAGTGTCTTTGCACGAAGTGGTTTTCCTTTATGATTCGTATGAATGACCGTATCGTAAAGTTCCAGTAGTTCATCCACACGATCTTGACGTGCGAGTTGAATGGCGCTCGTCGCGTCACGTTCCGTTAAAACAGCTCCGCGATTCACAAGTTGTTTCAAGACGCCTACGACCTGTCCTGCTAAGATCACAGACTGCTCCTGTTCGGATTGTGCCAACAGCTCATCTCCTCGATGGGTCAGCTGAACGTCAAGTTCTGCTTCCATCGTACGTAAGACTGCATCATTCGGACCGACGAATGCTTGAATCTGTTCTGAATTCGAAAATGCAAATGGGATTCTTTCGTTGAATATCACGTTGTGAATGGCCTCCTAGTCATGGATAACAAGTTGTCATCGCTTCATATCTAATCTCTTCCACTTTAGCACTTCCGCCGAAAAGATGGAAAGAAAAACCCGTTCCCACCTTTTAGGAAATAAAAAGAGTCGATCCTACGCGTCTCGTAGGATCGACTCACTAGACAAATATTAGCGTTTGCGCTTGGAAACAGGCGCACCAAGAACTTCACTCCAAACGATGGCACGTCGCATTTCATCTTGTGAAATCGTCGTTGCTGATGCTGAACGACTAGACGATCCAATGGCACTATCTGCTACGCTATCTTTGATTTCGCCAATCGTCGATGAGGACATCCCTTTTTTCGAATGTTGCTTTTGACGTTGATCCAAACGTTGTTGCAATTCCGTTCGTTCATGAACTGGTCGCGCTTTCGTTTGCGTTACCCCCGGTTGTTTCTTCGCGGGTGCTTTTTTACGAACGACAGGTGGAGGTAGCGTCTCTTGTCGCATCGTATCGACCTGTTCGGTCATTTGCTTCACATATTCACCGAACTCCTTTGAAGGAGTTCGGTTCGTCTGCTTCGGTTTTTTATCTGCTGCTTTTGAGATGACGGAGATGACACCGAATGCGATCATCAATCCGACCCATATGATATCCATACCGTCTCACCCTTTATTGTGAGTCATTTGGTGATGATTGCCCACCGATTGCTTGGCGCATTTTCGTATCTGCTGTCACGTTCAAGTAGTTCGCATAATCCATGACACCAAAGTTACCGTCACGCATCGCTTCAGCGATAGCAAGCGGCACTTCCGCTTCAGCAGCGACAACCTTCGCACGCATCTCTTCAACACGTGATTTCATCTCTTGTTCACTTGCGATCGCCATTGCGCGACGTTCTTCGGCTTTCGCTTGCGCAATGTTCTTATCTGCTTCCGCTTGATCCGTTTGAAGGACCGCACCGATATTCTTACCGATATCAATATCTGCAATATCAATCGAGAGAATCTCGAACGCCGTACCCGAATCGAGTCCTTTTGCAAGAACCGTCCGTGAGATCATCTCTGGATTCTCAAGTACTTCTTTTTGGTCATTACACGAACCAATTGTTGAGATGACACCCTCACCAACACGTGCGATGACCGTTTCTTCCCCAGCACCACCGACGAGACGATCGATGTTCGCACGTACCGTGATCCGGGCTTTCGCTTTCACTTCAATCCCGTTCATCGCCACACCGGCAATGAATGGTGTTTCGATGACTTTCGGGTTAACCGACATCTGAACAGCTTCTAAAACATTACGACCAGCAAGATCAATCGCCGCTGCGCGTTCGAAGCTCAACTCGATATTCGCACGGTGTGCTGCAATCAAGGCATTGACGACGCGGTCAACGTTACCACCAGCAAGGAAGTGACTTTCCAGTTGGTTCGTATTCAAGTTCAATCCCGCTTTAACTGCCTTGATCAACGGATTGACAATCTTAGACGGTGTTACTCGACGAAGACGCATCCCAACTAATGTAAAGATCGATACGCGCACTCCCGCTGCGAGCGAGCTAATCCAAAGTGGAATCGGAACGAGCGTGAAGAAGATGGCGAGGAAAATTAAGATTCCTCCGGATATGAGTAATACAGTCAATAATTCAGGTGTCATGTGTGGGACTCCTCCTTCGTATGTTGGACTCTAACAATGACGCGTCCGTGCGTCACTTCTTTTACGACGATCGTTTCCCCCGCTTGAATGAAGGTCCCTTCCGTAACGGCATCGATTCGATTTCCGTCGATTTCAATTGTTCCTGACGGACGGAGAGGTGTCAGACTGACTCCTTCTTGTCCTAACAGTTGCACTTTGTCTTGATGAGAAAGATAGCCTTTTTCAGACGATGTGGAATCTGTCAAAATCAAACCTCTCCATAATAAGGATTGATTCGATTTAATTCTGCGATATGCCCAGTATCCGGCCGCAAGTGATAGAAATACAGCAAGTCCAACCGCTATGCCTACTTGACCAACTGTAGCACCTGCCATGATCAGACTAGCAAGGACAGCACCGATCCCAAGGACGCCAAAGATTCCGAACCCTGTGACGAATATTTCGACCAGTAACATGAGGACCCCGATCATGAAGACCGTCAAAATCATCCCTAAGCTAAACGTCATGCGTACGTTCACCCCTTTTCATTCGTGTCAGAAGCTGCTTCTTTTGCACTTTGATTCGTTACTATAATTATATACGCTTTCAAAACAAAAAGGTTTCATGACTATTCTGAATTCATTAAGAAACTTTTAATTGTGACAGGAACGACAAAAAAGGTGCCCCGAAGGACACCTTTTTCATGTATTAAGCGAGCCGTTGTTTGACGAGTCGATTAATTAACGCACCGTCTGCCTTGCCTTTAAGCTGCGGCATGACGATACCCATTACTTTCCCCATATCCGAAGGAGCAGAGGCACCCGTCTGCGCAATAGCTGCGTCGACGATTTCCTGTACTTCTTCCTCGGAAAGCTGTTTTGGCATATAAGCTTCGAGCACGACAATCTCTGCTTGAATTTTCGCGACGAGATCGTGACGACCAGCGCTTTCGAATTCTCGGAGGGAGTCGTTGCGCTGCTTCATTTCACGTGAAAGAATCGTTAATTCTTCCTCGTCTGTCAATTCTTGCTTACCGAGTTTGATCGTTTCATTTTGCAGCGATGATTTCACCATGCGAATCGTCGTAAGACGATCTTTTTCACGAAGACGCATGGCATCTTTCATATCCGCTGTCAAACGCTCCTGAAGACTCATGAGGATACACCCTCTCTAACGTTAGAACTTCTTACGCTTACGCGCAGCCTCCGATTTAAGCTTACGTTTTACACTTGGCTTTTCGTAGTGTTTACGTTTACGAACTTCTGCAAGCGTACCATCTTTTGAAACACCACGTTTGAAGCGACGAAGTGCGTCTTCAAGTGATTCATTTTTACGTACACGAGTTTCCACTAGTTTTCCCTCCCTCCGATATTACCGACTAAAGGAAACGTGTCAGACACGTCATACAACATTATAGTAGGAATATACAATTTGGTCAACAGTTGATTCAAGCGACTTTTCTGTACCCTACGCTGTTCCTTTTTGTTCTTTTCTATCCTCTCATGCTTGCATCCGTTTGACAACAAAATCTGATCATTCCTGCATCAAAATCCAGAAACTTTTTCGTAAGCGTTATCATCATTTTTTAAAATGTTTTGTCAAAAAGGGTGATGATGTGTCAAAATATAGGCAATTATCAAACAAAGGAGTGTGACATCACGTATGAAAGAAGCAAAACGCATCATCTGGGGCTTGATTCTCGGCGTAGTTCTCGGAATCATTCTGGCTAGCATACCGGATAAGTCGATCTATGAAGGATTGAATAAATATGCTTTACAACCAATCGGAACAATCTTCCTGAACTTGATTAAGATGCTCGTCGTACCGATTGTCTTCTTCTCAATCGCCCTTGGTGTCATGGGACTCGGTAATCCAAAAGAACTGGGTCGTGTCGGTGGAAAAGCGATCATTTACTTCATGACGACGACAGCTGTCGCGATCGTCATCGCTCTCGGTTTATCATTATTGATTAAACCGGGTACATTCGGTAACTTCGAGACGCAAGGTCTTGAATATGATAACGGAAATCTACCAGATACGAGCATAATCAACACAATCGTCGGTATGTTCCCGACGAACCCGATCACGTCGATGGCAGAAGGCAACATGTTACAAATCATCGTCTTCAGTGTCTTTATCGGTTTCGGGATCACATTTCTCGGTAAAAAGGTCTCGACGTTACGGACTTTCATTGAACAGGGTAACGATTTAATGACATATTTGATCACACTCGTCATGAAGATGGCGCCGCTCGGAGCGTTCGCCTTGATTGCATCGGCAGTCGGTTCACAAGGCTTTGATTCCTTAAAAGCGATGGGACTTTATATGGGTGTCGTCATTTTATCTTTGATCGTTCATTCTGTATTGACATATGGTTCGACTGTCTCACTTCTTGGGAAGATGAATCCGTTCTTCTTCTTTAGAAAATTCGCACCTGTCATGTTGTTTGCTTTCTCGACGTCTTCGTCGAACGCAACACTTCCTGTCGCTATGCAAACGGCTCAAAAAGAGCTGAAGGTTCCACGCTCCGTCTCTAGTTTCGTTCAGCCACTCGGTGCGACGATCAATATGGATGGGACGGCAATCATGCAAGGAGTTGCGACTGTTTTCATCGCGCAAGTCTATGCGGTTGATTTAACACCTGGGCAACTTGCGACGGTCGTTCTGACAGCTGTTCTCGCATCGGTCGGAACAGCTGGTGTTCCGGGTGTCGGTCTCGTCATGCTAACGATGGTTCTTCAGTCGGTCAATTTACCCGTCGAAGGGATCGCTTTGATCATCGGTGTCGATCGTCTTCTGGATATGATGCGTACAGCCGTCAATATCACGGGTGACGCAGCATGTGCCGTCATCGTCTCGAAATCAGAAGAAGATAACCTCAAAGAAGGTAAGGAAACTGATGAACGCTATGCGTAATCGTATGTCTCTTACTCCGACAAAGGACGTTCCGCAAACTGCGGAACGTCCTTTGTCGTTTGTTTGATTATTTTGCTAAGACGAACGAGCTGAGTCCCTCAACACGAACCGTACCTGAAACAGTGCGGATCGTTTTTGTTCCTGCTTGTTTACCATCTACGAGAAGCTTCCATTTCCCTTTCGGTAGCTTCATGTCAACTACCGTTCGATTTGCATTGTGAATGACATATAAATCGTTCTTCTGTTGTGGCGCGTCGTCATCTAGTCGATACGCAATGACTTGTGCCGGTGCTGCTTCAAACGTCAAGTAACGACGGATATCTTTCGCTGTTGCTAAGTGAAGTGCAGGGTTCTTCTTGCGCAATGCAATTAATCCGGTCATATAATCGACGTCTTGTTGACGATCCATCTTCCGTTTCCAATCGAGCTGGTTGACAGAATCCGGTGATTTATATGAGTTATGGTCGCCGCCCTTCGTCCGCATGAAGTCCTGTCCTGCATGGATGAACGTCGTTCCTTGTGACGTCAACAAGATGCTTGAAGCCAAACGATGCATCTTTGTCTTCGTTGCGTCATTGTCTTGCGGATTCGTCAGGTTCAACTTATCCCAGAGCGTATGGTTGTCATGTGCTTCAACGTACGTGATGGCTTGATCTGGTTCTTGCGTAAATCCTTGAATCTCTTTGTCATAAGCAATTTCTCCGACGATTCCGCGTTTGATGCGCGTTTCAAGACCCGTTGTTCCGTTAATGAAACCAGCATCTGAATCGATGAAGACGCTACCTTTAAGCGCATCGCGCAGGTTGTCGTTGAAATGTCCGATTCCTGGCATTTGTTTTGTATTCGTTTGGTTTGCCTTATCCATCTCCGGAAGCGGTGTTCCAAGGCTCCACCCTTCTCCGAATACAAGAATCGACGGATCAATTCGTTTTGTCGCCTGTTTGACAGCATTCATCGTCTTGACGTCGTGAATGCCCATCAAGTCAAAGCGGAATCCGTCCCAGTGGTATTCTTTCGCCCAATATGAGACAGAGTCAACGATCAATTTGTGCATCATTTGACGCTCAGATGCTGTATCGTTTCCAACACCAGTTCCGTTCGCTAAATCGCCGCCTTCTGTATAACGGTAGTAATAACCAGGGACGATTTTATCAAGGTTTGATGCCTTTGCGTCAAACATGTGGTTGTAAACGACGTCCATGACAGCACGAAGTCCATTGTCATGTAGTCCTTGAATCATCTGCTTCATTTCTGTGATTCGGACTTTTGGATCATAGGGGTTTGTCGCATACGATCCTTCTGGTGCATTGTAGTTCTTCGGATCATAACCCCAGTTGTATGATTTAAGCGGATTCGTCTCATCGACGGACGCTGTGTTGAAATCATAAACAGGAATGAACTGGACATGCGTGATACCAAGTTCCTTCAGATGATCTAGTCCTGTCTTCGTTTTTGTTTTCTTACCATTCTTCGTCAAGCGAGTACCTGGTTCGATGACACCAAGATATTTTCCTTTTTGTTTGATACCTGAATCGTAACCCGAGTTCGTCACATCAAACATCGATAGATCACGGACATGTGATTCATAAATGATCGCGTCTGTTGCGTGACGAAGTGGCATTTTCCCATTCGTCCAACGTTTTGGATCCGTCTCGCGTAAGTCGACGACGACACCTTGGTCTCCATTGACAGCGACTGCTGTCGCATATGGATCCACCGCACGCGTCGATTCTTTTGCGTGCTTGACTTCATACGTGTAACCGACACCGTCAAGGTCACCCTTGACCGTCACTTGATAGACACCACGTTCCGTTCGTTCCATCTTGATTTCACGCGTGATATCCTCTGTCGTAGCAGCTTGTTGTTTCGGTAAGCGATATAGTTCAAGTTCAACGGCTTGCGCTGTCGGCGCCCAGACCTTGAATGTCGTCTTCGATTTCTGATAGTCGACGCCGAGCTTACCACCATAGGCATACTTTTGATCGAATGCTTTCGAACGCAGTACCTTGCCTGCTTCAAGAACTGCTTCTCCAAAAACAGGATGCGTCACGCGGACGACTTTTGCTAAATCGATATCAGAAGCGACTTCGACTTTCGCCGTCTTGGCATCGATCGATGATACGACTGGATTCGTCACACCTTCGAACGTAAATGCCTTTAAGTCTTCTGCCGTCATCGGTGTATTCGTTTTAAGCGTCATCGTCCGGAAGTCATCAGCCAAAAAGCTCGTGATTTTTGGTGTGCGATCAATTTCCGGTTTACTGTAGTACACTGTCTGGTCCCCTTCGATCAACCAGATGTCCTTCGCACCTGCATAAAAGAAACGATCGGCTCCGTCTTTTTCCGACCAGCCCTCAAGATGAGGAATGACGCCTGCAAGACGTGCTTTCGTTGGGTTATCAAGCGTTACTTTGGCAATGGCACCAAACTCATCTTGCTGATCGAACTCGAAACGCTTGCCATCTTGCGCTTCCGGCCAAGACCAGACGCCGTATTTATCATAATCATTGTCATACCGATAATAGTGGATGTTCGTGTCGATTTTTTCGACGTCTGCTCCATTAGTCGGATTGACCGTCGAGATGTCCTTGCTTCCCGATTCGATCCAGATTTCAGCAACTCCGTTTTTAATCATGTCTTTCGTGATGAAGCGGTCGTTCTCAGATCCTCCATCCTTGTTCCAGTTATCATCTCGGACGATAAAGCCGACTTTTTCCGGCTGATCGACTGGAAATTCATAAGTTGCCACTTTGCCGTAAGTATCCTCACCGTTAAAAGCGTGGGCTTTATTCGGAAAATAATCCGGACCGTTCGCCCATAACCACAAGTTCCAATCCTTCGTGGCGTTCGGGTCTTCCTTGTAATGAATGATGACCAATGTAGACTTTCCTTTTTCCAATGCTTGACCGGATAAAGACAGTCCACTAAATATTAGTGCAAACGTTAGCGCAACGATACAAACGGATCTTATGCGTTTCATGCGATAGCCATCTCCTTTTGGTATGTAATCGTTTTCATTTTGCATCCGTTTACAAGTCCTGTCAAAGCCTATTTCATCGATTTGATCGAAAATAAGACTTTTGAACCAAGCACTTTTTTCAAAAAGAATGATGCGTTACTTAAGAGAAAGATAGGAAAAAGCGCCTCCACAATCATTTGCTAGAGACGCTCAACCTTGTTTATTTGATGGTAATACTAATTATGACTTATGATCGTGCGAGAAGTTTAGCGATCGTCTGCTTCGTCTGTTCCATTGATTCGTCCGATGCAAAGAAATACCAGACACCATCACTTGCGATATATCCTTCTCCCTCGATTTTCAGCGGCTTCAATTGTTCGAACCCCCGCTGATTTTCCTGCGCTAGTTGCGCTGCGACATCGAGTCCAATATTCGTCGTAAAGTTGTTTTTCATGACGTCCGTAATCTTTTCGAGTTGCGTCAATAACTGCGGTCCAGCAAGCTTCATTCCGACGGCTTCTAGCACTTGACGCTGACGAATTTGTCGTCCCATATCGCCGAGTGGATCTTGCTTTCGCATACGTGCGTAACCACTCGCTTCAAGACCCGTCAGATGAATTTTCCCTTTCTCATACTCCTTTTGAAGACGACGGTCGTTCCAACTGAAGGCAGATGGATTGTCGACCGTGACACCCCCAACAGCATCGACCAACTCAATCAATCCATCCATGTTGATTTTCGCATAATAAGGAATATCGGTCTCAAACGTCTGCTCCACCGTCTCGACTGTCTCTTTCACCCCCCCATAGGCATAGGTATGATTGATTTTAGTCTTTTCGCCAGACGGCACGGTTACCTGCATATCTCTTGGAATGGACAGGGAAGTCGCTTGTCTTGTTTTTGGATTGAATGAAAGAAGCATGATGGCATCGGCACGTCCCTTATCGTTTTTCCGTTCATCCACGCCCAGTAACAAGACATTGACCGGCTTCATCGATTCGAGTGGCTTCGGCCGCTCTCCATCTAACGGTGTTAAAAACGCGTCTGCCGTTTGCTTCACTTTAAAAAAAGCTAAACCAGCTGATGTACTAGCAATCAGAACGAACCCTAGTAGGAGCGCACTCAATACGCGCCAAACAAGGCGTGGTTTTCTTTTCGCCATTCGGGATCTCATGTCATGAACTCCTTCATAGTGTGTTTTCATACGTCTTCATCAATCCAGCAATGTTCGAGTTATGCAGGAACAGCACGGAGTCGACTTGTTTTTGTTTAGCGAACTGCGACACATCGAATGATTTTGGGACGTAACGAACGTCGACGACTTCGAGATTGGCACTTTTAGCAAGGAACGGTAAGACTGGATTCGCGAATGAATCCTTTAAGACGAGAATCGTTGGTCGATCATTCTTCGTCTGCTCCTTCATCGACATGATGCCATGATTCCCGCGCAAGAATACTTCATACCGATCGACGTAATCTCCCTCTTGCTGAACGAAGGATTCATCAATGACTGGGCGATCGCATGCACCGTCGTAACAGACATTGATTCCTTTGAAAAATGCTGGTTCATAATAGGCTAACTGATCACCAGACGTCGCATACGCAAGCGTCGTCTTTCGCGCTAATGAACCATAATAGGCATGCTCACCTTCTTTACGATTTGATTTTGATGGCATGACTGGTCGTAAGTCCATCCCCTTCGTAATCGTCTGATATGCCGATGCTGCCCCGTCGATATTCCAGTGATGGTCCGTCTTGAAGTAGTCCGTTAGTTTTAATTGATCAAGTGACAAATTCGTCATCCCGGCAGCCTTGAAGTCCCGAATCATTCCTGCGTATCGTGTCCGTGCGTTCGAAGCAACATACGATGGGATCAACTGATCGCGCTCAGCAATGACCGTCTTCGATGGAGCTAGTGCCATATAGACAGGACGATCAACTTCTTGAACGAATTGTCGAAACGCGTTTGGAATCTGGACTTGAGTCGAGGCACTCGGTTCGATCATATAGCCATTTTTAGCTGTATAGATTCCATTACGAAAAGGCTGTCTGAAGACATCCTTCGATAGTAGCGCCTGCATCTCAACGAACGTCCCTCGCAAAAGTAGTTGGTCCGTGAAATACGTCTCCATCTTCAGCATGTCTTTTCCAGTCGCGATTCCTTCGATCGTCGGATCGACCGATTGAGCGAGTGTGCGATTTTCTAGCTGTGAACGTACACGGTCCTCTCGGACGAGCGTTCCGATCCCAATCGTTAACAAAATGAGTAGAAAACTAATCGTCGTCACCCACATCATGATCCGTTCAAAAGAGGTCGTCCGTTGTTGTTCCTGCTTATTTTTTGTTTCAAGTGGCTGTGCCATCAGTAGACCTCCTTTTTAAAAGCGGAAATAGATGAAAGGGTTAAACGTACTTGCAACAAGTGCTGATGTCGCAAGGAACAGCATCAACATCGCATACCCATACTGCATCGTCGTACCAATTCTTCCGAGTGACACAACTAATCGCTCTCCGATGATTTTCGGAATCGGTGTCGCTGCGATGAACGCGACAAGCAGTAGAACACCATTTTGGACAAGCTGGTAGCTCGCGCGTTCATCCCAGATCACATCTGGTACGAACATCGCTTGAATGTACGTAATGGCTTCCGGGAACGTCTCGGAACGGAAGAATACCCAACCGACCAACACAAGTACGAGTGTCCAAACGGTCGAGAAGACTGGCATTTTCTCCAACCATTTCCCGAGAAATGCTTTCTCGAGCATGATCCAGATTCCGTAATACGCTCCCCACGCGACGAACGTCCAACTAGCACCATGCCAAAGACCTGTCAGCATCCAGACAATTGCTAAGTTGCGATACTGTAACCACGGTGAGACACGATTTCCACCAAGCGGGATGTAGACATAATCCCGGAACCACGATCCAAGTGAAATATGCCAACGACGCCAAAATTCAGAAACGGACTTTGAAATGTAGGGATAGTTGAAATTCTCAAGAAAGTGAAATCCGAACATCAAAGCAAGTCCAATCGCCATGTCGCTGTATCCTGAAAAATCAAAATAGATTTGTAAGGCGTAGGCAATGATGCCGATCCAAGCAAGCCCCATAGAGAGATCTTTCATATTGAAGATGGCATCCGCGACTTGACCACATCCATTGGCAAGAATCAGTTTTTTAGCTAAACCAATCGTAAAACGCCGAACTCCTCGGGCAAAATCGGAAACTGTCTCTTCTCGTGACTCGATTTGGCTCGCAATCGTGTTGTAGCGAACGATCGGACCCGCGACGAGTTGAGGGAAGAACGCGATATAAAGGGCGAGGTCAAGCGGATTCTTTTGCACCGCTTCCTTCCCTTTGTAGATGTCGATGACATAACTCATCGCATGAAACGTATAGAACGAGATACCGAGTGGCAAGACGACTTCTGGTACGAACCATCCTAATCCGAATGTCTCGTTGACTGAACGAACAAAAAATCCGCTGTACTTGAACCAGCCGAGTAACCCCAGATTGACTGCAATCATACTGAACATGATCCACTTGACGCCGATTCGGTATCGATACAGATCGACAAACAAGGCGAAGAAGTAGTTGATCGTGACGCTCAGTAGCATCAGCAATGCAAAACGCGGTTCTCCGAATGCATAAAAGAATAGACTCGTCACTAATAACCAGCCATTTCGGAAGCTGCGTGGGAGTAGGTAATAGACGATCAATACAGTCGGTAAGAACAGAAATAAGAATATCGTCGAACTAAATAACATACGTCGCTTCCTCCCCTGCCGTGACATGTTGCACAATCTGAATGTCCCGGAGATGGACTCGGAAGCTCCCCTCTTGCAAGAACTTCCATGCCACCTTGAAATACTTCGCTCCTGGTACTCGTTTCATCTGTACATGAACGACTGTCTCATTCGTCAATGTGACGGTCTCCGTTTCCGATCCCATTCGTTTTTTCTGTCCATATTGCATCTTGAATAACTGAACGACACATGGTGCATCGACTTCGAAATGACAGGTCACCTCGATGATGTCTCCTGTAATCGTGGCGTCTGACCGGTATAACTTTGAAGGCGGATGTTGAAATCCTTGATCAAACAACTGAATGTACAATTTGTCATCTGCCGTCGCTTCTTGAAAATCAAAATAGATACCATCTGTAGCATCCTCAAGCAAGATTTTTTCCTGCGTTCCGAATGGAAAGAACTGATAAATCGCTGGAGGAATACGTTGACTCATACAGGTACCTCACTCATGATGGCATCGACGATTCGCTCTGCTGCCTGTCCATCGCCATAAGGATTCGCGGCTTGCGCCATCGATTGATAGAACACCTGATCCGTCAACAATTGATGACTCATCGTATAAATCATCTCTGGGTTCGTCCCGACGAGCTTCAACGTTCCAGCTTCGACCCCCTCTGGACGTTCTGTCGTCTCCCGTAAGACAAGAACAGGCACGCCGAGCGAAGGTGCTTCCTCTTGAATCCCACCTGAGTCAGTCAGAATGAAGGATGCCCGAGCCGCAAGATTATGGAAGTCAAATACATCAAGTGGTTCGATCAATTGAATCCGCGGATGATGCTCCAAGCGAGCTGCCGCCTCTAGTACGACCGGATTCGGATGAACCGGATAGACGATTTCGATTTCTGGATGTTCATTCGCTAGTCGCTCGATTGCATCAAAAATCGTTGCCAGTTGTAAATGATTCTCACGGCGATGAACCGTCAAAAGAACGAGTTTTCGTCCCGACTTCTCTAGGCGCGATAGGACAGGATGTGTATATGTCGGTGATACAGTCGTCTTCAACGCATCGATGACCGTATTACCGGTTACGATGATTGGCGTCTGCTTGTTCTCAGCACGTAAGTTCATTGCTGCCTGTTCAGTCGGTGCAAAATGATAATCCGCC
Organism: Exiguobacterium sp. UBA6309; assembly: GCF_002439205.1. Lineage (NCBI taxonomy): Bacteria > Bacillati > Bacillota > Bacilli > Caryophanales > Exiguobacterium > Exiguobacterium sp. UBA6309. Next base: position 120,792 of record NZ_DJTL01000009.1, read on the forward strand.
AACACACCTGTCAATTGACGATTCATCTCTTCTGGGAACGGCGCATACTTTTCATATGTCCTTAATCCTGCTTCCACATGACCGACTGGAATCTGTTGATAGAACGCCGCTAAAGAAGCAGCGAACGTCGTCGTCGTATCCCCATGGACAAGGACGAGATCCGGCTGTTCCTTTTCGAGGACGCGACGCATCGCGTTTAAAATACGCGCCGTCATTTCCTCTAACGTCTGACGCGGACGCATCAAATCCAAGTCATGGTCCGGAGTGATCTCGAACAGTTCAAGGACCTGATCGAGCATCTCTCGGTGCTGTGCTGTAACAACGACGATTGGTTCGACGTCCTGACGATTTTCAAGTGCTTTAACGACCGGCGCCATTTTGATCGCCTCTGGTCGTGTTCCGAATACAAGCATGACACGTTTCATTTACTTCATCCCCTATCTCATTTCATGACGATTGTTCAATCGTCTCGCCCATCATTTGCTGATCCACGGAACCGATCCGTTCCGTTCGTTTCTTAGCTACGTAATGGGAGGCTTGCTTTTTTGATAACTGTTTGTACCAATATAGATATTTATTGTATTCAGCCAACGTTTCGTTCGTCGGACCAAATAGACGTACTTCCCCGTATTCCAACCAAAGGATTTTTGTACAGAAACTCTTTACCTGGCTGAGCGAATGACTGACGAAAAAAATCGTTTTCCCTTGATCGCGGAATTCACGCATCTTATCGAGGCACTTTTCAGTAAACGTTTGGTCTCCGACTGAGAGTGCTTCGTCGATAATCAAGATATCTGGATTAATATGAATCGAGATTGCAAAACCAATCCGAGCGCGCATGCCGCTCGAGTAAGTCTTGACTGGCTGATCGATGAACTCCCCGATGTCAGCGAACTCTAAAATTTCTGGAGTAATCGTCTCGATTTGTCGTTTCGTCAAGCCCATCATCAGCCCTTTTAATTCAATGTTATCTCGCCCCGTCAGTTGACTATTCAATCCACTAGAGATGGCAATCAATGCTGACTTTCCACCCAATGTGACCCGACCGTACGTCGGTGGTGTCACGTTAGCAAGCAGATGCGATAGTGTCGATTTCCCACTTCCGTTGATGCCAACGATACCGACGATTTCTCCCTCTTCCACAGAAAAGGAGACGTTCTTCAGAGCATAGAACGATTTTCCATTCACCTTACCGAACAACACTTCTTTTAGCTTGTCGATCGGTCGGGCATAGAGCATGTACCGTTTCGATACATTCTCAAACACGACATGACCCATCGTTCTCCCTCCTATACGTAATCGATGAAATAGCGTCGGAATCGAATGTGAATCGATGCTCCAACAAGTAAGATTGCAAGCGTCATACACCAGAAGTACAAGCCATACCACATATGATCGAGCAGATAGCCCGTTCCGATGAGTGCTGAACGATACCCCTCAATCAAATAAACGAGTGGGTTTAGCATCAACAACATCTTAAATAACGAGTGATCTGGCGGAATCCACATGATTGGCGTTAAATACATCAGCATGCGGATCGCAGATGTCACCATGTTTTGCACATCTCGAATCATCGTCGCAAGTGCGGATAACAATAAGGAAACCGCATAGAGGAATACGACGCCCGCCGGTACGATATATAGGAGTTCAAACGTATGCCATCCCGGGAAGTAACCGAAGGCACACCCTAAAATGATCGTCAAAGCAATCATCGCGAGATGACGGTAGAATTGTGCCAAAATGACATACGCTGGAATCGTACTTAGTGGAAAATGCATCTTCGAGACGAGAGCGACCCGACCATAAATCGACCGGGAACCACTTGGAATCGTACTACCGATGAAGAACCAAGCAATCAATCCGCTGACGAGCCAAAAGACGAACGGAATTCCATCGACTGGATGACCACCACGAATCCCGAAGCCGAATACGACCCAGTAGACACCGATTTGGAGAAGTGGCGTCATGATCTCCCAAAACCAACCAAGGTATTGCATGCTATATTGACTCTTTGTTTCATAAAGCGAGAGCCGAAAGATCAGATATAGATGATCCTTCAACTCTCCCCCAATCGTTCGTATCGCGTTCATATCGCTTTCGCATCCACTTCCGTCACGCGGTGCGTATGCAAATTACCGAAGTTCAGGACTTTGACAGCGTCGAGCGCTTTGACGATCCCTTTCGTATCAAAGAGTAACGGTGTCCGCATGTAGTTTGCGAGACGACGTGAATCGAATTGTTTGAATTCATCGTGGTCGACTAAGACAAGCGCTAGGTCGGCGCCTTGAATCGCCTCCAACTCATCGACGAGTTCGAAACGTGTCGAAATCGAGCGTTCGACGTGCGGATCACAGACAGCGACGTCAAGTCCACGGTCGAGTAATTGTTCAATGACTTCGACAGCTGGACTCTCGCGCATGTCGTCGACGTTTCCTTTATACGTGACACCAAAGACGGCGATTTTTGGACGGACACGCGAACCGACGAGACGAGCTGCTTGTTCGGCAACGAATTGTGGCATCTGAACGTTCGTTTGTCGTGCCGTATGAATGATGCGAGCAAGCGATGGGGCTTTTGCGACGATGAAGTACGGATCCACTGCGAGACAGTGACCACCCACTCCCGGTCCCGGATGATGCAAGTTTACCCGTGGATGCATGTTCGCCATCTCGATCACATCTAAGACGTTGATCTCTAGTTGATGACATACTTGCGTTAATTCATTTGCGAGCGCAATGTTGACATCGCGGAATGTATTCTCCATCAACTTCGACATTTCGGCTGTTTTTGCATCGGTCCGGACGATTTCACCTTGAACGAATGTTTCATAGACGGCAGCCCCTGCCTCCGCACACGCTGGCGTCAATCCACCGACGATTCGGTTATTATGGATAAGTTCATGTAAAATTTGTCCTGGCAACACACGCTCTGGGCAATGGACGACATAAATGTCCTCACCAATCGTAAATCCAGCTGCTTCGATTAAGGGACGGACATGATCATCCATCGTACGTGGCGCAATCGTCGATTCGACGATGACGACATTTCCTTTTTCAAGGAATGGCAGCATGTTGTTGACCGCTGAAATGACATATTTCAAATCACATGATTTATACGTATCGTTCAAGTTCGGCGTTGGAACGGCGATTAAGAAAACATCGGCCCGTTCTGGCGTAAGTGTCGCTCGGAATTTTCCGTTCGCGACGACCCGTTTGATGACATCCTCGAGTCCTGGTTCCTCAATATGAATCGTTCCCGTATTCAGAAGATTGACGATCTGTGGATCGATGTCGACACCTACGACTTCCGTGCCATGATCCGCGAACATCGCAGAAGAAGGTAATCCAATATATCCTAGTCCGATTGTGCAAAGTTTCATTTTGTCATTCCTCCATCGAGTTAGTCATACTAGCCAACGAACGGTCTGTGGCTTGGCTGTAACTAGACCATAACGACATTTCCTTTGCTTTCCAATGCTTCTAACCATCTCTTAAACCATTCTTCACAGACCTTACATTTCCAGCGTTTTCTATTGTTTTTGTAAATCTTATGAAGCTTTCACGAATACTTCGTTGCCATTCATATCAAACGAAACGACCCGTCAAGAATCCACCTTCATTCCACGTGGATTTCCCTTCGAGTCGTTGACTATTTTTTTTATTTTGTCCCAGATTCCATGAAAATCGAGTCATAGACAGCAAGCAGTCGACCTTTTTCTTGCTCCCAGTTGTATTGTCTCCTTGCTACGCTTGCCCGCTCCTGCATCGCCCGTCGCAAGCTCTCATCCTTCACTAGACGATTGACCGCCTCGGCGATACTCTGCGGGGATTCGACATCGACGATTAATCCAACTCCTTCTGTATCGACGACACGACGAATTTCTGGTAAGTCGGCCGCGATGACAGGAATCAACGCCGCCATGTATTCGAATAGTTTATTTGAAGAAGCGGAATAATGATTGAAGCAAACGTTCTGGAGGACCTGAAAGCCGACCGTTGCCGCTGCCGTGTAACTGGGTAGTTCAGCAAGCGGAACCTTATCAATGAAGCGGATACGAGACTTTTCCGATGATTGCGTGGCCAGTTGCATCAGTTTCCCTTTTAACTTTCCATCTCCAACGAAAATAAGTGTTCCTCGATCGATGAACGGCATCGCTTCGATGAGTCGCTCTAGTCCACGTCCTTCTTGGATGCCACCTTGATACAATAAAATCGGCTCATCTGGTGCAAGTGCTAATTCTTCGCGTAACGGTCGCGGTTGCGGAATAATCGGTTCGTAAAACGGATAATTGTGCAGGACGGATGGTCGCGTTCCATATAACTTCTGATGGTAATCTGCACGCGTGTCATTTTCAACGATCGTCTGATTGACGAAGTGAAGCAACCAGCGCTCTAATTTCCCTTGCATGCTCCCGTATCCTGTCCGATCGGTCTGGACTTCATGCGAGTCATAGACGATTTGGGCACCACGCGCTGCCCCAATCGCTTGTGGTAACGTATTGACATCGTTCGCATGCATGACGTTATAATCATGCTTTCGGGCAGCACGTGTCATACGAAGAATGCCGAAACTGTTATAGAGGGCGTAACGGATGAATCGACTTCGCATGAGCAAAAAGAGCACGAGCATCACGGGAATAAGCCATGGCGCAAGAAGCGCACCCATCACGCCGATGACAAGTGTCCGTTTTTTCCGTTTACGAAAGAACGGGAGCCACCTCGCAAAAGGTGGCGTCCGATCGATTCGAATGACGCGAAACCCTGACATCGGGCATTCGACTTCTGGAAGTGTGCCGTCATTTAGACAGTATAGGTCCACGCGGTGTCCTGCTTCGACGAGTGCTGTACATTCACGCAAGACACGAGCGTCATTCGTAAACGGATTCCAAACAAACATTCCAATTCGCTTCATTCTGCGACCGCCTTTCGTGACTGCGTTTGTTCGATAGCTTCAAACAAGCGCTGTTCATTTTGTTCCCAATCAAAATGATGTTGGACGTATGCCACACCTGCACGCCCCATCGCTGCACGTTTCTCTGGATTTCGTGATAACTCGAGAATATGATCGACGATCTCCTCTTTTTTTCGCTGGACAGACACGTAACCCGCTCCTGCCTCTTCGATGACATGCGCCGCGTGTCCGGATACCGCTCCGACGATGGCACACCCCATCGCCATGTAGTCGATGATTTTTCCAGGTGTCACCGTATCGAACGCTGTACTTTCGACGAGTGTCGCAAAGGCAATATCACTCTTCGCAAGTTGTTTCAACGCATCCCAGCGTGGCATCGCGTCAAGAAATTCGATGTTCGTCAACCCACGTTCCTTAACGAGTCGTTCGAACGTTTGCTTGTGATAACCGTAACCGACGACTTGAAAACAGATATCTTCCTCTTGTTGAAGTTCCTGTGCGACGTCAAGCAACAAGAACACATCTTGTGCGAGACCGATATTTCCTGTATACACGACGCGGACTTGTGCCGATACTTTTCGGCGTTTGATCAACCACTCATTTTCCTCGATAGAGTTCGGGATATAATGAATTTTTTCCGGTGCAATGCCCCGCCCTTCAATATATGATCGAAACCCCTCACTGTTGATGACCAATTGATCTGCCTGACGATACATCCACTTTTCAAGCCAGTAGAGCGGCGTCAATAAGAGACGCGAATTCGTGATGCCGACGCCAATCAATGATTCCGGCCATAAATCACGTACATCGAGAATCAAAGGAGCCTTTTTGACGTGTTTCGCGACGACCCCGACGAGTCCCATGAAGATGGATGGCGTCGTCGCATAGATGTAGGCATAGGATTTCGGGTCATGTCGCACTTCTTTCACCGCGAGCACGAATTGTTCCACGAACAAGCGAAGACGCCGCCATAAATTATTCGTCGCCCGGACGTCACGCGGTTGGATACGGGTTACATGTGCCGTATCGAGGCTCGGTTCATCCCAGAACATCGAGTCCGTATAGAGTTCTGCCGTCGGATAGAGCGGTTCTGACGTCAACACATGGACGTCACTTCCTGCTTGTTCCATCCGCTTGAAGATATTCTTCATTCGGTTTGCCGCACTCCCGATTTCCGGATAGAAATTTTGACAAATCATCAAGACGTTCATCGACGACTCCGGCGCTGCTTGAGTTGACGTCGGAACTTCCAGTAGCGGACGACGATTTTTCCGAGCTTTGATCGTGCGAGTGAGCGGTATTTTGATTTCCATGATGCATTCGCCTCCAGCAATTCCAGATTTGACACCAATGACGCTTCGAATCGATCAAGCAGTACGGCATATTGTTCTTCGAGCATCTTATATTGTTCACGCTGTTCCTGTAGTTGCTGTTCATGACGTAGTGATTCCGCTTGTGCCTGCTCGAATAAATCTGTTTGTTCCCCTAACCGCTGAACTTTTCGTTCTAGAGTCTGTTGCTTGCGCTTTAAGTCAATGATCGTTGCGAGATGCAATCGTTCCACCTCTTCAAAGGCGTCCTCGAGCCATTCGACTTCCGCCGGTAGAATAGATCGACCGGATCGAGGTTCCGGATAGACTTGAATCGTGATCCCAAGCCACTTGTCAATCCGCTCGATCGTCTCGATCTTACCGAAGGGTGTCAACTGTTCAAGCAGTCGGTTTAAATAATACGTCCGTTTGTGATCCGCATAATCGTTCACTCCAAATGGGACTGTGATGACGAGTCGTCCTTCTGGTGCGATGAACGAGACGGCACGGGCGATAAAGCGCTCTGGCTCCCCGATATGTTCCAGTACTTCCGTCATCAAGACTGTATCGAATTGAATGTCAGGTGTGTACGTCATGACATTTGCTTCATGTAATTCCACTTTTTCTTTTACGGATGCCGGTTCTTCAAGTAACGCTTGTTTGGCCTCGATGATCGCTTCTGGTAACACATCGATCCCGATGACATGTTTCCCTTCGCGTCCGAGCAAAATCGGGACGACTCCACCCGAACAACCAATATCTAAAATGTGCTCTCCTTTTGCTTGTCGAACGATCCAGTGAACACGCGCGCGGACTTTTTTACCGAATCCACCGCCTAACTGATCGTAGTAGGCAGCTCGGATTTGATCCTTGGGGCGTACTGTTTTCATCGATGCCGTCATTTTTGCACCTCCTCGAGTAGTAAGTGTTGAAGTCGATCCGTCTCCTGTCGATCTGCAAGCTCCATGAATCGACGAATCAACGGGTTCGTCAACGTGATTGGTTCATAGAATCCGATAATCGTGCGTAGTAATGCGACACTCGGTGCAAAGTCCTTATCACTGCAGTAGCGTAACTTGACAAGATACCAATGCTCAAAGAAATGCTCGAATCGAGTTTCCTTGTATTCCTCTAGCACTCCATAACGAGCGAATTTCTCAGCTCGTGCCCGCTCTCGGACGACACTTCGTTCAAAGAACTTCACCGTCAATGCATTCACGGTTGACCCTGCAACGGCTGCGTAATAATAATGGATGACTCGATTGACGAGTAAGACACGGTTCGCGCGAAGCATCAATTCTTGGAAGAACAAGGAGTCCTGACCGACCGCACCGACGACTTGTTCCAATTGATGTTCAAGCAGGAAGGTACGACGGACGACGAGTGCTTGAATGCTTTGTACCGCAAACCGATGTTTCAATAGAAAAGCTTTCGGATCCTCACAAACCGTTCGTCCTTGTTTACGAATCGTTGGCAAGGCGATGATGCTCGTCTTCTCGGCAAGCTTTTTCATATGCCCTGCCACAAAATCAAGTGATGGATCTTTTTCTAGTTCTTGAAGCAAAAAGGCATATCGATCACTGAGTACCTCGTTATCCGGATCAAGGAACGTCACATAGTTAGCTCGTGCCATCTCGACTCCTTTGTTACGCGGACGTGAAGCACTACCGCTTCCGCCTGTCTCGAAGAAATAAGTTCTGACATTTCCATAGCGTCGCGCGAGACGCTCTACGGCTAGACGTGTCGCTATGTCCGTCGATCCATCATCTACGAGTAAAATCTCCGACTCCATGAATCGATCCATCCGCGTTAGACTGGCGAAACATTTATACGTGAGGTGTTTCCCATTGTTATAGATCGGAACGACGACCGACAGTTGCGGGGTCTGATTTGTCGGAACTACCGTCTGCTCGTTCCACTCAAATTGATCGAGCAACAGTGTTTTTCCGTTCAGTTCATCTGCCTGGAACATGTCATATCCGATAGCTGATCGCCAAACAATCGCACCGTTTCGGCTACCGCTCATCTCTTGTACATGATACGGATGCTCGCTTCCCTTTCGGACAATGCTGGCATCGCTATATTTAAAGCCATTCACGAGGTCCTCTAAATAATATTCGCCGTAAGATTCCTGTCCATCCATCCAAGCAACGAAATCCGCTTGATCATAGGTTTGCTCCGTCAACGTATCCGCTGAGACGATTTCATCTGGTGTGAGACTTTGGCGATCGATTGCGTTACGGATGGCTTCCCCGTCTTGAGCGACAACGACTAATAAGCGATGTTCCCGTGTCTCAGGTACTCGTCCAATGAACGCTAGAATCTGATCCATCCGTTCGAAGACTGTATGTTCCGTCATGACGGCACGAAGTCCTTCTGCTCGCAATCGTTCGATTTCTTCTTGCGACGTACGTTCTAAGATCGCCGTCGCCTCCTGTGCGTCATGCACGGTGAAGATGTTCGGAAATTCGTTGTTGACGGCGATACTGTAATTCGACAGGATCAAATTCCCGAGTGCTTGCGACTCATAGACGCGACGAGCACACATCGTTTTACTGTACTTGATGCTATTCAGGTTCAAGACCCAGTCGTAACATTTACTAACTTGTTGTAAAGCATCATAAGGAATCGCTGGTGCGACCCGTGATTGATAGCGCTCCGGAAACTGATAGGCTGGTAAGTCGAGATGATAATTCCGATCCACGATATCGAGTTCGTGCGAGGATTGCATCACCCCATCAAACAACATCTCCGTATCTTTCACGCGCTCCGGATATTTCGCCATCCAGCTACCGGCAAATAAAACGCCTTTCTTACGGCTACGTGTCGCTCCGATTGGATTGTGAATCAATGGATTGATACCAAACGGCATCGCCATAATCCGATCATGACCACATAAGACGCGATATTCAGGAATCATCGCCTCATCTGAAGTCAGGACATAATCGGCAGCTTGCGCCACGTCTTGAAACCGTTCATGATTGCTCGGATCTTCCGTTGATTGAAAAACGACTGGAATTCCTTTGGCTTTGACTTCCTGCATCATCGAAAGCAGTCGTTGGCGTTTCTTTGAATTCGGTGTGGCGACACCTTTCCAATCATCCCCTCGTAACCCCTTCCATGAAGAGACGACTAAAAAGAGATCAATCTCGCGCTCGAAAACTTCTTCGAATGTATGCGCATTGACGTAGTGGAGATGAACGGCATCTTCATAATAGGCGTACATGAATTCCGAGCAGACGATCGCCATCTCGATTGGTCGCTTTTCATAGTAACGCGTCGTCGTCCGGACCGGAATCTCCGAGACATCCAATTGATCTAGTAGTGAAGCTTGGCTATTTTGTCGGTAACGTGTCGTCGTGTTATTAGAAGTTCGAACCGTCGGTAGTCGCAAGACGTCTAGCTGACGGAGTTTTTCGAGTGCATCTTTACTTGCGGTCGTCTCGCTTGTCAGCCGTTTTTTCTCTTCGCGGACCCAGTTCAGTTGTTGCATGATTTGTCGTTTCCATTTTTGATCACTCACACGTAAACACCCTTCCTCTTTTCAACTCTTTCTTAGTCTACGGAAGCAGTTCAAAGGCTACTTGAAGGACTTGCAAGGTTTTTGTAAAGACTTCATGAAGCTTTTTTGGATTTTCCTTACATTCCATTTCAGTCAACCTGTATTTCCTAGGAAATCGACCGGTTTCGCTTTCTTGTCCGTGGAAGTCATTCACATGTTTTCAAAAACGAATCCTATGCACCCTCATTGTTTTGGATTTAAAAAACGGGGAAACATTACTATGTACTGATAAAAGGAGATGACTGGACATGTTAAACGAAAAAAATCATGATTTACCAGATGAAAAGGCAGACGTTGGTCTTCACCCGGACCCTGATCCAGCTGAGACATCAAATCCCGGCATCAAGCCTGCGGAAACACAACATCCGGATCCTGATCCAGAAGAGCTCAAGCGCGATCGAAAAGATTCATGAATCTCACGCCATAGAAAAAGAGGTTGCGGAAATGATTCCGCAACCTCTTTTGGCATGTTTACTTTACTTTTACTAGTAGTTTCCCTGTGTTCGAGCCATCGAACAAGCCAAGGAACGCATCTGGTACACGATCGAACCCTTCAAAGATCGTCTCTTCATATCGTAATTTCCCTTCACTGACCCATTGACCGAGTTGCTCAGCCGCTTCCTTGAATCGTTTGCCATAATCCCCCACTAAGAAACCTTGCATACGCGCACGCGCAATGATTAATTTCGATTGAACACGTGGACCGATGTCCTGTTGTGCGTTATACCCAGAAATAGCGCCGCAGACTGGTACCCGCGCGAATGGATTGAGTCGATCCAGGACCGCATCGCCGATCTCTCCACCGACATTTTCAAAATAAACATCGATGCCGTCTGGACACGTCCGGTCTAAAGCTTCCCGGATGTCTTCCGTTTTGTAGTTGATGACTTCGTCAAAACCAAGATCTACTTTTAAGTGCTGTAACTTTTCGTCACTTCCTGCAATCCCAACTACTCGTGCACCTTTGATTTTAGCGATCTGACCAACGATCGATCCAACAGCCCCTGCTGCTGCCGATACGACAACAGTTTCTCCTGGCTGTGGATTCCCGATATCAAGCAACCCGAAATACGCCGTCATCCCTGTCATTCCGAGAACACCGAGCGCTGTTGAGATTGGAGCGATCTGCTCATCGATTTTACGGACACTTTTCGCATCGACGACTGCTTTCGTTGCCCAATCGAGCATCCCCACGACGACATCACCTGACTTGAACGCCTCACTTTTAGACTCGATGACACGCGCTACGACACCCCCGTGAATCGGTTCATCAATCTCAAACGGTTGCGAATAAGAACGCGTATCGTTCATACGTCCCCGCATATATGGATCGACTGAGATATAGAGTGACTCCAGTGCGACTTGCCCTTCTCGTAAATCTGCTAACTCAAATGATTCATAACGGAATGTTTCCCCTGTTGGTTTTCCGTTTGGTCGTTCCGCTAATACGATACGTTGTTCTGACATGATTCATGACCTCCTCATTCAATGTACTTCTTCACTGTAACAATTCCGTTTCTGAAAGACGAATCCTTTGATCGTTTGGAATTTTCTAACTTTTTCTTGACGTCCTTCTGTTCTTACCGTAAGATAAAACACAATTCACAACTTTTATACTGTTATGCACAAAAGCGTTACATAAGGAGAGGATTTTATGGATTCATCTATTTTGCGTCAGCCACGTCAATTTGCAGTGCATGTTTTAAACGGTCTCAGTATTGGAATTCTCGTTGCCCTTATTCCAGGAGCCTTACTCGGTGAACTCGCTAAGGCATTGTTGCCATATGTGTCCGGAGCCCAACATGTTTTAGACGCAACGACACTCGCGATGCGACTTTTACCAATGGTGATTGGTGTCGCCGTAGCGATGCAATTTAAAGTGACACCGATTGCCACCACGTCGATTGGACTCGCGACGGTCGTCGGCTCAGGTGTTGCGACCCGTGCGGATGCGACATTCGTTTTCGTCGGTACAGGTGATGTCATCAATGCTGGTTTGACGGCAGCTATTGCAACAGCAATCGTCTTATTGATTGGTGAACGCTTCAAAACATATACGGTGCTTGTCATGCCAACGATTTTGATTGTCGGTGCCGGTGGAATTGGTGTTCTGACGTATCCGTTCGTCACACGGATTACGACAGCAATTGGACATGTCATCTCAGACTTCACGGCACTTCAACCCGTCTTGATGGGCATTCTAATTGCGGTCGCCTTTTCCGTTCTCATCGTCTCTCCGCTTTCGACGGTCGGCATTGCAACCGCGATCAGTTTATCGGGTGTTGCTGCCGGCGCTGCCAATCTAGGTGTCTGTGCTGCTGGTTTTGGTCTTGCGATTGCCGGTTGGCAAGCGAATTCACGTGGAACGTCGATTGCTCATTTTCTCGGTTCTCCTAAAATCCAGATGGCGAACTTCATTCGTAATCCATTGATGATTCTACCTGTCATGTGTAGTGCCGCTATCCTTGGTGCATTAGCTGGAATGCTCGGTGTTCAAGGTACACCGTTTAGTGCCGGATTTGGAATGTCTGGTTTAATCGGTCCAATCAATGCGCTACACCTGATGTCAGGAGGATGGACGCTCTTCAATATGACATTCGTGCTTGGTCTTTTTATCGTCTTACCCATTATTCTCTGTTTATTGTTCCATCTACTCTTCCGGAAGTTCCGTCCATGGATGAGCGCAGAACCATACCGACTCGATTTCGAGTAAGTGCATCTTGCTTGATATTTTAACCACAAAAAAGCCAAGCCGACCGTCTGAAAAAATCGACGCGTCTAGCTTGGCTTTTTTCTTCTTTATTTTTCAATCACTGTTAACAAATCAAGCGGTGTCTCGATGACATGATCTGCCGAATTCCACTCGGATGGCGTACCAAAACCATATTGACATAAGACGACCGGCATATGTTCCTTACGAGCCGCTTCGACATCAGAAGACCGATCTCCAATCATCCAGTAAGATCCTTCTCCAAACTCATCGCGGTGAGCGCGTAAGATATCCGATTTTTCTTTTCCATTGACGGATTCTAAGCATTTCGGACTCGTAAAGAACGAACGAATGTCTTGGCTATCCAGCACAAGGTTTAGATAGTGGTTGCCACAATTACTCGCAGTTGAAATGGTATGTCCCGCAGACACTAGCGCTTCTAATAAAGATCGAATTCCGTCGAACAAGACGTTCTGTTCTGCCATCGTCGCTTCTAGATGACCATGTCTTTTTTTACGAATCAACCGAATATCCTCTTCTGAGGCTTCCGGAATCGCCTTACGCCAAAAGGCACTTCCTGCTAAACCATAGCTTGCTTGTACACTTGCTTGAGATGGTTTTGGAAGATGCGGCATGTCCTCCATCGCTCGATGGATTGCTTCTGTCATCTGTTCCGTTGAATCGATCAATGTACCGTCAATATCGAATAAGATAATTGCCATGTTCCCACTCCTTTTAGATCTCTTTTTTTGCTTTTCTCTTTTTTTGAATCAAGTAGCCAACCGTAATCAACACACCTAAACCAATCCAAACTATCGGATGATTGAGATGGTGCAATTTTCGCCATTCATGCCCGACGGCTTTCCCGCCCCAAATGAAGATCGCTGACCAAAGGAAAAAGGAAATCGTCGTCACGACGGTAAACGTCCAGCGTGAAACACCAGTTAGACCGGCACCAATTGCAAATCCGATGCGCCACATTGGAGACAGAAGAAGGATATAGCGTCCCTTCGTCTCCATTTGTGTCTGAAACTGGAGCATTTTTGTTTCCGAAATCCGAAACCATTTGAACAAACGATTCAATAACCGTTCACTCCCGAACTGACCAATCGTAAAGAAGAGGTTCTGACTAATGACGAAGCTCACTACAGCGAGGAACAACATGAATATAAGATTCGCCTGTGCCGTATGCACGAGATATCCTGCATACGCGAGCGGTACTTCGCTCGGTATGAATGGAAACATGAGCGTCATCATGATCCCGATATAACCGTATGATTCCATCCAGTGGTGTCCCATCTTCGCCCTCCCTCTCTCTTTACCAACTATTTCTAGTGTATCGAACTTTCAAGAGGGCGTACAGGAAACGGCTCTTTTTACATCAGAAAGAGCGACTTCTTGTGTGAAGTCGCTCGAATCATTATCTATTTGATTAATACGCATCCTCACTTTGTACTGGTTGCGTACGGCGCTTTTGTTGTTCATCTTGCCAGTCACTGAAACGTGTCAATTCTTCAAAGACTGTTTTCGTGACGAAAAGGATGACCGCGATATCGTCTGCGAAACCAAATCCGAGTACGAAATCAGGTACGAGGTCAATCGGTGACACGAGGTAAATCAACGCTCCGATTACTTTTAAGATCGTCGTACGACGAATGTTGCGATATTCACCTGACTGGTACGCGCGAATCATATCGACGAACAACGTCAACGGTGAGAAGACGACGGACAAACGAGAGTTACCGTTTACCTTTGCAGTTGCTCGTTGTAACAGCGAGTTCGTCTTTTTCGGGCGATCGATATAATCTTTTGCATCTTCGGCATATTGATTTTGTTGTTTTTCTAATTGTTGATTCGAGAATTTCATTCCTATTTTCCCCTATTCTAAAGTAACTTCAACGCTTTTCTATTTCCCTGTTCCTACGGATGATAATCCTGTCAGGTTTCAGGATATGATGGAACGGTAAAAAAAGGAGAGAAGCGTTACAGAAAGGATGATTTTTATGAATCATGTTAATCAAACCGTCATCATTACGGGAGCCGCGAATGGCATTGGTGCAGAACTCGCCCGCACCTACGCTGCGCATGGCGCAAATGTAGTTCTTGCTGACATCGATCAGATGACAGGAGACGAATTAGTTCAACAAATTGAAGAAGATGGTGGGACGGCTTACTTCTATCACCTCGATATCCAACACGAAAAAGACGTTCAACTGTTGATTGAAAAAGCGATTGAACATACTGGTCGTATCGACATCGTCATCAATAACGCCGGTATCATGATTCGAAAACCCTTACTCGAATTGTCACTTGAGGAATGGGATCGGGTTCATCATACGAACCTGCGTAGTATCTTTTTAACGACTAAGGCCGCTACACCTTATTTGAAACAAAGTAAAGGTGGTGGTCGGATCGTCAACCTGGCTTCGACCCGCGCCTTCATGTCGGAACCGCATACAGAATCTTATGCATCGACGAAAGGTGGCATTTTTGCTCTGACCCATGCACTTGCTGTCTCACTCGGAGAAGACGGAATTCTCGTCAACGCGATTGCTCCTGGTTGGATTGAAACCGGTGACTATCAAGAATTATCACCTGAAGACCACAGTCAACATCCAGCTGGTCGCGTCGGAAAACCAAGTGATGTCGCTCGTGCGGCTCTCTATCTAACACACCCGGATAACGATTTCTTGACGGGCGAAACACTGGTTCTAGACGGTGGGATGACACGAAAGATGATTTATGAAGAATGATTCGGACAGAGTGCCTTTCGGGGCACTTTTTCATTTCACAAAAACTATATTTATACCTTTTTCAAACATTAATAAACGTTCAATTTATACGATGTTACAAAAATATATCTTCTGACATCATTCGGAAATCAATCAATTACATAATGATTATTCCTTTCATATCAACATATTCTATTTATTCTTCTGTTCACGCATCATTATTTTCATAAATTCTTCATACTTTCTGCTAGCTTCTCTTGTATTTTTTTAAAAGAATTGTAAAGTGGATTTTCTGATTTTCTTGTTAGAGTGGGATAGGTAACACTTCACAAGGGAAAGGAATGACGCTTAGTTTATGAAACGACCTTTCGGAAAGTCAATCGGGTTATCGCTCATGACACTTACCTTACTCGCAAGTCCGCTCATGACGACGACTCCCGTCGATGCGGCAAGTTCATATAAAGAGAAACAACAACAAAATCAGCAACAACAATCGAAGCAACGCGAGGCGTTGTCTCAAAAAAAGAATCAATTATCTAAAGCACAGCAACAAGTCTACGCCCTGGATCAACAGATTAATGGGCTGACATTACAAGTCGTCGAGAATCAAAAGAAAATCGACGAAAACACGAAACAGATTGCTCGATTAGAAGATAAGATCGAGAAGTTGCAAAAGAAAATCAAGAAACAAGAAAAAATGCTCGGTGATCGTCTGGCGGTCCGTCAGTCGAAAGCCGATAATGCCCCGCTGCTTGAAGCCGTCTTCGGTGCAAAAGATGTCGGTGATATGATCAGTCGTTTCAATGCCTTCAATACGATTGCGGAAAGCGATGCTTCTTTATTAAAAGATTACGAATCAAACAAAAAAGAACTGGCAGCTGCGAAAGAAGAATTGAAGCAGACACGCCAAGACTTGATTGAAGATCGTAATGTTTTAAAAAAGAAACAACGTGAACTCAAAAAAGAAAAACAAAAACGAACAGCACTCTTGAAACGTCTGACGTCACAAAAGAAAAAAATCGAATCCAACATCCTCAGCCTGAAAGAGGCATCGGCCCAACTGAAGGCACAGGAAGCAGCTGAAAAAGCAGCAGCACGTGCAGCAAAGGCAGCTGCTGCAAAACAATCGGCGGCGCCAGTATCTGTTAGCAAGGCTAGTACGAAAGTCATCTCAAAAGCAAAAGGTAAATTCATCAAACCTGCTCAAGGTTCTATCTCGCAAGGAATGGGGGCAGCAAGCGGAAGTAATGGTTATGCGTACCACAATGGAACCGACTTCGCTGGTCCACTCAACTCGCCAATCGTTGCATCTGCAAGCGGGACAGTCATTTTAGCAAGTTCAGGTGGCCCTTACGGCAACCACGTCTATATCTCTCATAATATCGACGGAAAAACGTATACGACCGTGTATGCCCATATGAATGCCTTGAACGTTAAACAGGGACAACAAGTCAAACAAGGACAGCAAATCGGTGTTCTCGGAAGCACCGGTAACTCGACTGGTCCACACTTACATTTTGAAATCCACGATGGTGGATACAAGTATGATGCGAATGGACGGACGAATGAGCTCGATCCAGAAAGCTTCTTCTAAGTCGATTCAAGAAAAAGGGGCTGACTCAAAAAAGAATGACGCGTCTCTTCACGCCCTTTCCTCAGGCGAGACACAAGCCAGTTTTCCTGCTTCATTTAAGCGGGAAAGCGGGTCTTGTTCGTCTCTGACAACGCACAAATGCGTTTTTCCTGTAGGAGTGGCGTGTGACGCGTCATTCTTTTTATTATGAGATAAGGGGGACAGATTGATGATCTGTCCCCCCTTATCTTTGTAGAGACTGACTTTTGAGTCAGCCTCTTGCTGTGTTCATTAAATTTTGAATTGATGTGTCTGACTGTCAAGCGACGTCGTCGTCGACTCGAGTTCTTGCATCAATTGATGAATCTGTTCGAACGATGCCTGTTGATCACGCATCGAAGCAGCGATCTCTTCATTTCCGGCTGCAAGTTCTTCCATGACACCACTGACTGTACTGACTTGACCAACGACATGGCGGGCTTGTTGTTTCGAATGTACGAGTTGTTTCGTCACATAATCGAGTGTTTCGGTCACACTCGCTACTTTTTGACGCGTCTCACCGAATGCTTGTTGGACGTGTGTAAAATTCTCGACCTGGTTCGTCTGTTCCCGCTCCGCTTGCACGAGTGCTTCTTGTAAAACAGCACCGTCTTGGCGAATCGAACGGACGAGTGAGAAGATCGAACGTGTCGCCTCATTTGTCTCGTCCGCTAACTTTTTGACTTCACTTGCCACGACGGCAAATCCACGACCGGCTTCCCCAGCCCGTGCAGCCTCGATAGCCGCATTGAGTGACAATAAATTCGTCTGCGCAGAGACTCCCGCGACGAGTTGTGCCATCTGCTCGATTTGTTGCGTCTGTTCTAAGAAACCTTCCAGTTTCTGACCGAGTTCACGATTTTGTTCTGTTGACGCGCGAAGTGACCGTGCTTGCTGTTCCATGACGGAACTACTTTGAACCATCACGTGATCGGCCGCTTGTCCTTCTGCATAAGCGGTTTGTGCACGTTGTTCACTCTCCTCGAAGAGCTGTTGCATATCGGACATCGTACTGACTGTCGTCTGGATATCATCCGACACCGTTTGTGTACCACTCGCCATCTCATTAATCGCATGGGTCATGTTACCAGAAACTTCGACGATGTTCGCGTTCTCCGTCGTCGCTTCCGTACTCATCTGACGAATCGTGTTCGACGAGCGACTGATCGTTCCGATGACCTCATGTAAAGTTCCTTGCATCTGCGCAACAGCCGTCTCGAGTCGACCAATCTCATCTTTTCGACCGGATACGACCAGTTCCTGTGACAAGTCTCCATCCGAAATTTGCTCTGCTGTCCGGACGACACGGCTGATCGGTCGCGTGATACTACGTGCGAAGTACCAATTGTATAAGGCTAGACCAATCAGGAGGAGGAATGTCGCGATTAGGACGGTCCGCGTCAAATTCAATGTCTCCTCTTTTGCCTCACGTTGTAAGACATCATAAAATTCCCCATTTTTCGTATGTAACGTATAGAGATCACTAAGGACACCTTCGATTCGTGCAGCATGGGAGCGAATGTCAATCGGATTCACCGCGTCCGTCAGTTCCGTCCGTTTTGCAGCGAGCGTCTTATACTTCATATCCGCCCGGTTCAACTCTTCTTGAAACGCTGGAATCAAATATGTCTTCTGTAGCTGATTCAAAGCTTGCTCGTTCTTCCTACTAAGAGCCTGAACCTGCTCCGCCTGACTCTCAGACGGTTGGCTTGCCAGTCGGTTCCATGCTGCCTGTTCATATAAGAGCTTCGTTTCGAGTTCTGAAATTTCAACGAGTTGTTTCCCGTAGTCTTCGTTATAGGATTGAATTTGACGGAGTTGGAACAAGGTCCATCCCATCAAGATGACGACACTCAAAATCGTCACTAATGTTGAGAGTAAAAATCGTTTCCGTAACGTCATTGGATCGTCACCTTACCTTCGAGCACGTCTTGTTGCAGCTGCTCTAATTTTTTTCGTTCCCCGTCCGTAAAGTTCGTATTACGGATTGGAGCCAACTGGATTGCCCCTTCTTTGACACCTAGGACGACTTGTCCAGATTGGAGTCCTTTTGCATCCACATCTTGTCCGATTTTCGTAATCGCAAGATCAACTTGTTTTAGCATCGACGTCATGACGGCGTCAGGCGCGATCGGGGTCTGATCGCTATCAACACCGATAGCTTTTTTCCCCTTCGTTTGCGCTGCCTCAAGGACGCCGCTCCCTGTTAATCCAGCAGCTGCATATAACACGTCTGCCTTTTTCTGCATCATTTCGTTTGCAAGCGTCCGTCCCTTTTCGGGCGCCGCAAAGTCCTCCGCATATTCGACGAGTACCTTTGTTTTCGGATTGACGGCTTTAGCGCCAGCTATGTATCCTTTTTCGAACTTCTCAATCAAAGGCGACTTCATCCCACCGACGAAACCAATCGTATTCGTCTTGGTTTGGATTCCTGCAGCGGCACCCGCTAAGTAGCTTCCTTCGTCCTCTTTGAACGTAACCGAGAGTACGTTCGGTAACGTCGAGACGGCATCAATCAAGGCGAATTGTTGTTTCGGATATTTTTTAGCGACGGTCTCAAGATCTGTCTGCCCCATGTAGCCGAGTCCGACGATAACGGTCGGCTTCTTTTTCGCTAACGCTTCGAATGCTGTTTTATAGGTCTTCGTTTCGTTTAATTCCCGGTAATCGATCGACCAGCCTTCCTTCTCCCGTAACAACGCCATACCGCTCATCGCTGCATCGCTGAATGATTGATCGCCAAGACCAACGTCCGATAAGACGACCGCCATTTCCTTTCGCTCCTTGACTGCCCGTTCTGGATCATCGATGACACTACCGCATCCTGCAAGGCTTAGTGTCGATGCCAGTATGATTCCGCTCCACCGTTTCATTCATTCCACATCCTTCCGACATTCTACATCTGATTATCGGAAGCGATGTCTGACTTCTTAATACAAAATTTAAATTCAGAATAGTCCCATAACACAAAAAAACGCCCCTCTAAAAAAGAGGGACATGTCAGATATTCTTAGTAATCGCTATCAGACGTACCACCTGTAACGATTGCGATTCCGGCTGATGCACCAATGCGTGATGCACCTGCATCGATCATTGCTTTTGCACCTTCGAAGTCACGAACGCCACCAGATGCTTTAACACCGATGTCAGGACCAACTGTCTCACGCATGAGACGGATGTCTTCGACTGTTGCACCACCTGTTGAGAAACCAGTCGATGTCTTCACGAAGTTAGCACCTGCTTTAACTGAAAGTTCAGCAGCTGTTTTGATTTCTTCTTTTGTAAGAAGGCAGTTTTCGAAGATGACTTTAACGAGTGTACCGTTTGCCGCTTCGACAACCGCACGAATGTCACGTTCAACTAACTCAAGATCGCCATCTTTTAATGCACCGATGTTTAGAACCATATCGATTTCTGTCGCACCGTTTTGAATGGCATCTTTTGTTTCGAATGCTTTCACTTCTGGCGTGTTTGCTCCAAGTGGGAAGCCGATGACTGTACAGACTTTGACGTCATCATCTGATTTTAAGAGTTCTGCTGCTAACGCGACGTATGTCGGGTTAACACAGACGCTTGCGAATTTGTATTCTAATGCTTCTTTACAGAGTGTCTCGATTTGAGCACGTGATGTTTCTGGCTTCAGTGCCGTATGGTCGATCATTCCTGCTAAATTCATGATTGTTGTCCTCCTTAAGGGTATCCCTTAGACTCTGATTTTATTCTATCACGCAAGAGGTCTGACTTCTATCTTTTTACGCGACTTTTCGAAGCTGTTTTTTTCGAATCCAGACTCCATTGAGCGTAAAGACAATCGCTGCTGTCCAAATACATGTAAACGCCACCATGTGTGTTTTAGTAAACGGTTCATGATAGAGCAAAACACCGAGTCCGAGCGACAAGGTCGGTGCGACGAATTGAAGGAATCCGACCCATGTGAACGGAATTCGTTGTGCCCCGAATCCAAATAACAAAAGTGGCACGGCGGTAACGATCCCGGTCAAGATAAGTCCGGTCATCGTACCGATCGATTCAGTCATCGAAGACGTTCCCTGTACTTGCCAATAGCCGAGGAAAATCAAAGCAAGCGGAAGTGGCGCCATCGTCTCAAGCGTCAGACTGACCGTTGATTCCAGCGGTCGCCGCTTTTTGACGACGCCGTAAAAGCCGAAGCTTAAGGCAAGCGCAATCGAGATCCATGGAAATTCGCCGTAGCCAATCGTTAAAATCAGAACACCGATCGTCGCAAGGACAATCGAGATCCATTCAATCCGTGAGAGCTTTTCTTGAAAGAAGAAGACACCAAAGACGATGCTGACGAGCGGATTGATGTAATAGCCGAGCGACGCCTCAACAATGAATTGATGATTGACAGCCCATATGTAGATGAACCAATTCAAGCTGATGATCAGTCCATTTAAGAAAAAGAGTCGGCGCGTGAACGGATCACACAATGCCGTCTTCCATTTTCCAAGTGCTTTTTGAAACGACAGTAAGATGAGTAGAAATAGAAACGACCAGATGATCCGGTGCGCTAGTATCTCTTCACTCGGTACATTAGCGAGCATCTTCCAGTAAAGCGGTAAGAGCCCCCAAATGATATATGCGACAAGCGTCGCAAAAAATCCCGATAGATTCACATAATCCCTTCTTTCGTTATGATACCTTCTTCATCCGTATCTTTCCTGCTGATAAACCGCTGATCGTAAACAAAGCAACGGCAATCCAAATGAACAGAAAAGCGATGAAGTGAATCGTCGTAAAGACGTCATTAAATAGATAAATTCCAAGTAGTAGCGTCAACGTTGGTGCAATGTACTGCAGAATTCCGACATAGACAAACGGGATTTTCGGCATCCCGTATCCAAATAACATCAATTGGACTGCTGTTGCGATTCCGAGCATGATGATTGCAAGCAGTGCACTCGTCGGCATCGCAAGCGGTTGACTATCCGTCACGCCTAGCGTCAAGAGAGCGAATGGTAGCGTGACGAGCGTCTCTAAAAATAATCCCGATAATGGTTCAGCTGCTGCCTTTTTCTTTAGTACACCGTAAAATGCGAACGAGACGGCAAGTGAAAAGGCGATGATCGGAAATTGACCATAACCGAGCGTTAAAATCATCACACCGATGATTGCTGATAAAATCGCAATCACTTGCGGACGCGTCAATCGTTCCTTAAAAAAGATCAAACCGAACAAGACGCTGACGAGGGGATTGATGTAATACCCGAGTGACGACTCAACGATATACCCTTCCCCGATGGCGTACAGATAGAGCGACCAGTTCCCGCCTAACACGAGACCTGCCGCAAGCACGGTATAGCGCTGACGTTTGTTTTGCCATAATTGACGAACGAATTGGAATTTCTTCGTCAGGCGTAACAACAGTGTCACGAAGATGAACGCACTCAAAATCCGAATCGAAACGACCGTCCATGCTGGAATACCAGTTGCAAATACTTTGTAGATCGGCAACAGTCCACCAATCACGTAAGCGACGAATGTCGCACTCATACCCCTTTTATCCACGGTCATCCCCCTTATGTATGAAGAAAGCCGCCAGTGGCGACTTTCATTGAACCTTATTGCCCGTCAAGCGTCGTAAACAACTCGCGTAATTCCTCTTCTGTCAAATCACGCCAAGAACCAATCGGTAAATCGCCAAGCTCGATGTTCATGATCCGAACGCGTTGGAGACGCTTAACTCGGTAGCCGAACTCTTTACACATACGGCGAATCTGACGATTTAACCCTTGCGTCAAAATGATCCGGAATGTCCGTGTCTCAAGTGGTTCAACGATGCATTCCTTCGTTGTCGTACCGAGAATGTCAACACCACTCGCCATCCCTTGAATGAACGTATCCGTAATTGGTGCATCGACGGTTACGATATATTCTTTGTCGTGATTGTTTTCTGCTCGTAAGATCCGGTTAACGATATCACCGTCATTCGTCAACAGAATCAAGCCGTCTGAATCTTTATCGAGGCGACCGATTGGGAAAATCCGCTTCGGATGATTGACGAAATCGATGATGTTTCCTTCGATATCAAGCTCTGTCGTACACGTGATGCCGACTGGTTTATTTAAGACGATGTAGACAGGTTTTGGTTTTGTTTGAAGCGGCTGACCGTCGATTTCGACGACGTCCGTCTCTTCAGCTTGCGAGCCGAGTTCTGCTGTCAGACCGTTGATCGTCACACGACCTGCTTCGACTAATTTATCGGCAGCACGCCTTGAGCAAAAGCCCGTTTCGCTAATGAATTTGTTGATTCGCATGAATGATATCCTCTTTCCTTAATTGAACTGTATTCAGTGTAGCGCATTCCTGAAATGAAAACAAAAAAAGTGGCAAAGAAAACCAGAGGTTCCCTTTGCCCTTTCGATTAGACTGCAGCATCTTTGAGTGTCTGCATGATACGAACGAATTGACCATCATTCATCGGATAGCCCGCTTTCGTGATTTTGACACGAACGAGTTGTCCGATCATCGACTCATCGCCTTCGATTGCGACACGCAAATAGTTATCTGTGTAACCGACGAGACGACCGCCTGCTTCTTCCGAAAATTCTTCCGGAATGATCTCAAGCAGTTCCCCTTCGTATTTCGAAGCATATTCCTTCGCGAGTTGATCCGATAAAGCGATCAAACGTGCGACGCGTTCTTCTTTGATTGATTCCTCGACTTGATCGTCCATCATCGCTGCCGGAGTTCCGGTCCGTTTCGAGTATGGGAAGACATGCAACTCACTGAACTTATGATCGTTGATGAAGTTGAACGTTTCCATGAACTCTTCTTCCGTCTCACCTGGGAAACCAACGATGACATCCGATGTGATCGCACAGTCAGGCAGGACTTCCTTCAAACGCGTAATCCGTTCTCCGAATTCTGCCATCGTATACTTCCGGCGCATCCGGCGAAGGACCGTATCGGAAGCCGACTGGATCGGAACGTGCAAGTGACGAACGACAATCGGTGAATCCTTCAGGACATCAAGTACCTCGTCCGTGATTTGACTAGCTTCGATCGACGAAATCCGTAAACGTTCGAGTCCATTGACGGATTCGAGTGCTTTAAGTAACTTCGCTAAGTTGTAGTCTTTTAAGTCTTCTCCGTAGCCACCTGTATGGATGCCCGTCAAGACGATTTCTTTATAACCCGCATCAACGAGCTGTTGTGCTTGCTTCAAGACATCTTCTGGTTGACGAGACCGCATGAGACCACGCGCCCATGGGATGATACAGAACGTACAGAAATTGTTACAGCCTTCCTGAATTTTCAGAGAAGCCCTTGTCCGGTCCGTAAAGGCCGGTACATCCAGTTCTTCATAGACTTTTGCTTTCATGATGTTTCCGACCGCATTGATTGGCATGCGTTCTTCACGGAATTGTTCGATGTATCCAATCATTTTATGCCGATCTTGTGTTCCGACGACGACATCGACGCCAGGAATCGCCATGATTTCAGCAGGAGATGTTTGGGCATAACAGCCCGTTACGCAGATGACACTATCCGGATTTTGGCGAATCGCCCGTCGGATGACTTGGCGACTTTTCTTATCTCCGGTATTCGTGACCGTACATGTATTGACGACATATACGTCCGCATGATCAGCAAAATCAACGCGTGCGTAACCAGCGTCCTTGAACAGTTGCCAGACAGCTTCTGTTTCGTAATGGTTGACTTTACAGCCAAGCGTTTGAAAGGCAACAGTTGCCATTTCGTTCACCCTTTCAATTCAAAATGATACGAGACGGCGGAAAGGACATAAAATGGTGCCGTTTCCGTCCGTAAGATGCGGCGCCCTAGAGCGGCTTTTTTAAAACCGGCATCCGTCAAACGTGCGATTTCTGCTTCAGCGAACCCACCTTCAGGTCCGATGACGACAAGAAGGGAATCTCCCTCTTGCAGCCCAGCAAGCGTCGTAGCGAGGACGGAAGCCTCCCCTTGTTTCGCTGATTCTTCATAGGCAACCAGACAAGCCGTATAGTTCGATGCATCCTGTAAGACTTCATCATACGCCACGAAGTCGACCGTCGGCAAGTGGGCACGGTACGATTGTTCCGCTGCTTCCTTGACGATTTTTTCGAGTCGTTCAATCTTTTTCGGAACCTTCTTCTGATCCCATTTCGAGACGGAACGGTCGGCTTCGAAAATCCGTAGATGATGGATCCCGAGTTCCGTTGCTTTTTGGGCAACGAGTTCGATCTTATCGCCTTTTGGCAATCCATGGGCGATCGTTACACGAATCGGTAGCTCCGTCTCGATTGGTAGAGCCTCTTCGATACGGGCAGAAGCTGCCTGTTTCTCGAGTGCTTCAAGGCGGCACCGGTAAAGACCTGTTCCATCGAGCACGAGAATCTCTCCGCCGACTTCCATCCGCATAACGTTTTTCATATGGTGTGCATCATCTTTCGGGAGATGAAAAACATCTCCCTGACGCATCGAAGGTTCGACGAAATACCGTTGCATGCGCTTATGCCTCCCGTTTCGCGATGATTGCGACCCAGTCCTCAAGCTTCGTCGTCTCGACGATCGTAAATCCTGCTTCTTGCATCGCTTGTACGACCATATCTTTTTTCTGACTAATGATACCGGAAGCGATGAAATGCCCACCTGGTAACGTCAGCGTATAGGCATCCTTGACGAAGAGGAGAATGACTTCCGCTAAGATATTCGCGACGATCAACTCGACCGGCTCACTCAATTCCTTCATCAAATCGCCTTGACGGACCGTGATCTGCTCACTGACGTTGTTCAAAGCGACGTTTTCCATCGCTGATTTGACAGCGACTTCGTCTAAATCGAGTGCAAAGACATCCTTTGCCCCAAGCTTCGCAGCTGCAATCGCTAAGACACCGGATCCTGTACCGACATCGACGACACGATCTTGCTCTTGCAAGTAGTTTTCGATTGCTTGAATGCAAAGAACCGTCGTCGGGTGTGTTCCCGTTCCGAACGCCATGCCTGGATCGAGCTCGATGATCTTTTCATCCGGCTGTGGCGTGTAGTCTTCCCACATTGGGACGACTGTCAGGTGGCGGCTGATCTTGACCGGTTTATAGAATTGTTTCCATGAATGTGCCCAGTCTTCTTCATCTACTTGAGTCAGCGTGACAGCACCCGTGCCAATCGACAGACCGAAGTTCGTCAATTGTTGGATGTCCTGTTCGATGCCTTTGATCGTGTCCGTCAAATCGCTGCTTTCTGCAAGATACGCCTTCACGAGTACACCTTGTGTCGGATACTCGTCTCGTTTCGTCTCATCCCAAATTTCACCGAAGTTATCTTCGCGGTGGGACATCATCTCGAAATCTTCGACGTCCTCGATAACGACTCCGCTTGCTCCCGCTTCATGTAAGATGTTTGAAACTGCTTCGATGGCTTCTTGTGTCGTATGGACACAGATCTCTGACCATTTCATTTCTTGTCACGCTCCTCTGTAGTGATCACCCTGTAAAGAATGTCTTGATCCGGCTGAAGACACCTTCGTGTTGCTCTTCGACACCTTTTTCATCGCTGATTTCATTGAATTCCCGTAAGAGTTCTTTTTGACGTTCCGTCAGATTCTTCGGTGTAATGACGACGACATTGACGTACTGGTCGCCATGGTGACCGGATCGAACGTTCGGCATCCCTTTTCCGCGGAGACGGAATCGTGATCCTGTCTGTGTTCCGGCTGGAATCTTCAGACTGACCTTACCGTGAACAGTCGGCACTTCGATCTCATCGCCAAGTGTTGCTTGCGCGAATGTAAGTGGCATATCCATGACGATATGATCGTCGACACGTTCGAACAGTTCATGTGCTGCGACACGAACGACGACATACAAGTCACCTGCTGGTCCACCGTTGACACCGGCTTCCCCTTTACCTGCTAAGCGGATTTGTTGCCCATTGTCGATCCCTGCTGGAATTTTGACACGGACATCTTTGTTTTTGCGAACGCGACCGGCTCCACGACATGTTTCACATGGCTCCTTGACGATTTGTCCACGGCCATGACATGTCGAACATGTCGTTTGGTTGACGACACGACCGAACATCGTGTTTTGTTCGACGTTGATGTGACCCGAACCACCACATCGTTTACATGTTTCCGGATGTGTTCCTGGTTTAGCACCCGAACCATGACATGTACCGCAATCTTCTTCGACTGGAATCGTGATCGTCTTCTCGACGCCTGTGACCGATTCCATGAAGTCGATTTCCTCGACGTATTGTAAATCCTGTCCTTTACGTGGTGCGTTTGGATCTTGACGACGTCCGCCACCGAAGAACATGTCGAAGATGTCGCCAAATCCTTCAGCTCCACTGAATCCACCGCCACCTTGTGATGGATCTTGGTGACCGAATTGGTCGTAACGTGCTCGTTTATTGTCATCGGATAACACTTCATACGCTTCCGATAATTCCTTGAATTTCGCATCCGCATCTGCTTCCTTGTTGACGTCCGGGTGGTACGTCCGGGCAAGCTTACGGTACGCGCGTTTGATTTCCGCTGATGAGGCATCGCGCGCGACGCCTAGTACTTCATAATAATCGCGTTTTTCCACGTGCAGTCTTCCTCTCTCGATTCCGATTCATTTCATACTGTTTGATTTTACCGAACTTCGTGCGACATGGAAAGAGCCAAAGCGCGGATACGCTTTGGCTCTCTCTAGCGCCCGAAAAATCGGTCGGATGAATTACTTGTTGTCTTTCTCGTCGACTTCTTCGAACTCAGCGTCCATGACGTTGTCGTCTTGACCACCAGCTTGTGCGCCTTCAGCGCCAGCTTGTTGCTGTGCCATGTTCTCGTAGACTTTTTGTGTCAACTCTTGAACGACTGTCGACAATTCGTCTTTTGCAGAACGGATTGCTTCGATGTCTGTTCCTTCGAGAGCTTTTGTTACTTTTTCTTTTGCAGCTTCTGCTTTTTCTTTATCAGCGTCAGCGACTTGCTCACCGAGGTCTTTGATTGCTTTATCTGTTGCGAAGACGAGTTGGTCTGCTTCATTGCGTAATTCGACTTCTTCTTTACGCTTGTTGTCTGCGTCCGCGTTTGCTTCTGCATCTTTGACCATTTGCTCGATGTCCGCTTCAGTCAAACCGCTTGATGATTGGATCGTGATTGACTGTTCTTTGTTCGTTCCGAGATCTTTCGCAGAAACGTTAACGATACCGTTCGCATCGATGTCGAATTTAACTTCGATTTGTGGCACGCCACGTGGTGCTGGCGGAATATCCGTCAATTGGAAGCGACCAAGTGTTTTGTTATCTGCTGCCATTGGACGTTCCCCTTGGAGGACGTGGATGTCAACAGCTGGTTGGCTGTCTGCTGCAGTCGAGAAGACTTGTGATTTCGAAGTCGGGATCGTTGTGTTACGATCGATCAATTTCGTCATCACGCCACCCATTGTCTCGATACCGAGTGAGAGTGGAGTTACGTCGAGAAGAACGACGTCTTTGACGTCTCCTGTCAATACGCCACCTTGAACCGCTGCACCGAGGGCAACGACTTCATCCGGGTTAACCCCTTTGAACGATTCTTTACCAGTGAAGTCTTGGATTGCTTTTTGAACTGCAGGAATACGAGTCGAACCACCAACGAGGATGATTTTGTCGATTTTGTCTGGTGTCAGACCTGCATCGTTCATAGCACGGCGTGTTGGTTCCATCGTACGTTCAACGAGATCTGCTGTGAGATCGTCGAATTTCGCGCGTGAAAGTGTCATTTCCAAGTGAAGTGGACCTGATGCGCCAGCTGTGATGAACGGAAGGCTGATTTGTGTTGAAGAAACACCTGAAAGGTCTTTTTTCGCTTTTTCAGCTGCATCTTTCAAACGTTGAAGCGCCATCTTATCTTGAGCAAGATCGATGCCGTTTTCTTTTTTGAATTCTGCTACGAGATGGTCGATGATTTTTTGGTCGAAATCATCTCCACCAAGACGGCTGTCACCAGCAGTTGAAACAACTTCAAAGACGCCATCACCGAGTTCAAGGATCGACACGTCGAACGTACCGCCACCAAGGTCATAGATGAGGATCGTGTGATCTTCGCCTTTTTCGAGACCGTATGCGAGTGCTGCCGCTGTAGGCTCGTTGATGATCCGTTTTACATCAAGACCAGCAATCGTACCAGCGTCTTTTGTCGCTTGGCGTTCTGCATCGTTGAAGTAAGCAGGTACTGTGATGACAGCTTCTGTGACTTTTTCACCGAGGTAGTCTTCTGCTTGCGCTTTTAGTTTTTGAAGGATGATCGCAGAGACTTCTTGTGGTGTGTAGTCTTTGCCTTCAACTTCTACTTTATAGTCCGTACCCATATGACGCTTGATCGACATGATCGTGTTCGGGTTCGTGATCGCTTGACGTTTTGCGACTTCCCCTACTTGACGCTCGCCGTTTTTGAATGCGACGACAGATGGTGTCGTACGGTTTCCTTCTGCGTTAGCGATGACGACTGGTTCGCCACCTTCCATTACTGCAACACATGAGTTCGTTGTACCTAAGTCAATACCGATGATTTTTGCCATGATCTATTTCCTCGCTTTCAATGATTGGAATAATAAAGTGCAAGCTGATTACTCAGCTACTTTAACCATACTCGGACGAATCACACGATCGTGCAATTTGTACCCTTTTTGAAATTCAGCGATGACGACGCCTGATTCGTGTTCTTCGCTCGCTTCTTGAACGACCGCTTGGTGTAAGTTCGGATCGAACGCTTCACCGACAGCTGGAATCTCGACGACGCCTTCATTTTGAAGCGTTTCGACGAGTTGACGTTTTACCATCTCGACACCCGTCAAGACAGATTTCGTCTCCTCGTTTTCCGTCTCGATTTGGAGCGCCCGGTCCAAGTTATCGACGAGTGGCAACAGCTTTTCGACAATCGCTTGTGAAGAATACTTCGCGCGGTTCTCTGCTTCGACACGGTTACGACGCTTGAAGTTCTCAAAATCCGCACGGAGGCGTAATTCTGAAGCTTTTGCTTCTGCGAGTTGTGCTTCGAAGTCTGGCTTCTCGTCTTCGACGAGATCCGCTTGGATGACTTCTTCTTCTGTGACTTCGACGGTTTCAGTCGGCTCTGTCACGTTTTCTTCTTGTTGGAGGTTTTGATTCTGTTCTTTTTCTTCCACTCTGAATCGAGCCCCTTTCTATATTCAATCCAAATTGTTCTTATGCAATTCGGTTTGGAATGCTTGAAGTAGATGGATGATCGAGTTGATTCCCCGGTTGTAATCCATCCGTTTCGGTCCGATCAATGCCAGTGTCCCAATTGAGACACCGTCGACCGAATAATGGGCCCGGATGACGCTACAATCTTTTAATGCATCCATATTGTTCTCACTCCCGATCGTAATCAAGATTTGATTATCGAGATTCGGTCGTAGGAAATCGAGAACAGCTTCTTGCTGTTCGATCAGTTCGAGAACAGGTCTTAATTTTGCGACGTCCTGAAATTCAGGCTGATCGAACATGTTGGCTTTCCCGCCCAAATAAATGAACGGTCGCTCCTCTTGATCCGTCAAGACGAGATCAAGTGCTTTCGAGAGCAATACCGTCTGCTCAGAATGCTCTGAACGGAAGCGACGGATTTCCTCAAGCAGACGACTGCGTAAGGCTGAGAGCGGCGTACCGCGCAACGTCTGGTTCAGACGTTCCATCAGTCGGCTCGCTGCTTCCTGGGACAACGCTTGATTCAATTGCAATGTCTTGTGTTCAACATGTCCCGTCTCCGTGACGAGAACGATGACGACACGACCTTCGGCAAGAGGAATCAATTCTAGATGATGCAGGCGTTGTCCGTCTTCTTTTGGTCCAAGTACAAGTGTCGTGTAATGGGTTAAATCACTCAACAGGTCTGCTGTGTGCCGAATCAACCGATCATTCTCATTCACGGAATGGGCAAAGAGTGACTTCAATGCCTGTGCTTCTTTTGGTGTGATGTTTTCCGGACGAATCAGATGGTCGACATAAAAACGATATCCGAGTTCAGAAGGAATCCGTCCTGCGGAAGTGTGTGGCTTTTCAATCAGACCCATCTCTTCGAGGTCCGCCATCTCGTTACGAATGGTCGCGGAACTGAACGTCACGTCGTCTCGTTTTGAGAGCGTCCGTGAGCCGACGGGTTGAGCAGTCTTGATATAATCATCGACGATTGCACGTAAAATCAACAATTGACGATCCGTCAGCACCTTCTTCACCACCTTATTTTGTTAGCACTCACTTTTAACGAGTGCTAATTACATCTTTTACTATAAGGAATTGTCCGCCCGATGTCAACTGAATTACGTGTCCCTTTGAACAGTTTCCCATTCTGCGATACAGTGAAACAAAGAATGGAAAGGATGAATCGGATGATTGAATTATTGGCAATGGCGGGAGTCTTTGTCTGGCTGTTCATCGCGGTCATCGGAACGACTGCGTATTTTTTAAGGAAGTCGAAAAAATGAGAGAAGCGGTGTTCCACATTTGGGAAACACCGCTTCTCTCATTTTCATTGATTTCAGTTACTCTTATGTCATTGTACTTGCGCTTCGCCGATGAACTCTGCAAAGACTTCGTTCGCTAGCGGAATTCCGGCTGGCGTCAAACGGATATGTGTCTCCGTCTGCTCGACGAGACCGTTTGGCAACAACCGTTTCATGACGTCACCAAATACATCTTCAAACGCTACTCCATACTTCGTCCGGAAACGCTCGAACGATACGCCATCCTTCATTCGAAGGCCGAGGAACATCTCTTCTTCCATCCGCTCAACGTTCGTCAACGGCGTCTCTTTTCGAACCGGTAACCCTTCTGCCTTGATATAGTGCGGAATCGGTGCAATATTCGCACGACGCGTCTGATTGATGTAGCTATGTGAGCCTGCACCAAATCCGTAGTACTCATCGTTTTCCCAGTAGACGCGATTATGACGACTCTCTTTTCCTGCTTGCGCGAAGTTCGAGATCTCATACTGTGCATAACCACCTGCTTCGATCGTATCGATCATCACTTGATACATCTCTGCCTCGAGATCTTGCGTCGGTAGCGGTAGCTTTCCTTTTCGCTCTTGAATCGCAAAGACCGTATGCGGTTCTAAAATCAATGAATAAGAAGAGATATGGGTGATCGGCAATTGAAGTGCCCGCGTGACATCGTAGCGGACCTGATCGAGCGTCTGATTCGGTAATCCGAACATCAAATCAACGGAGATATTATTAAATCGTTTCGCTGCTGCGTCGAGCGTCTGGGCGACTTTCGCTTCCCGGTGCGTTCGACCGATGCGTTCGAGCAAACCATCGTCAAACGATTGGACACCGAAACTGACACGATTGACACCACCTGTCTTCATAATATCAAGTTTCTCTTCCGATACACCGTCCGGATTCGACTCGACCGTGTACTCTAAATCATCGCCTGTCAGTGGCAATAAGTGTCTTTGGATGATTTCCATCAAACGTTGCATCTGTGGTTCATTTAAAGCAGTTGGTGTTCCGCCACCGATGAAGATCGTCTCGAGATGGTCCGTCGGGTATTGTTTCAACGTCAATTCGATTTCGCGTTCGAGGGCATCGAGGTATTCATCGACGGGCTGATTCTTTAAAAAGACTTTATTGAAATCACAGTAGTAACAAATATGTTCACAAAAAGGGATGTGGACATATGCGGCGCGTATTCCCATTTCGCCTCATCCTTTCTCTATAAAAACCAAAAAGGGGACGCAAGCGCCCCCCACCTGTTTAATCTTCGTCCATGGATAGAACAGACATGAAGGCTTCTTGCGGTACCTCTACTGAGCCTACCATCTTCATGCGTTTCTTACCTTCTTTTTGCTTCTCGAGCAACTTCCGTTTCCGAGAGATGTCTCCCCCGTAACATTTTGCGAGAACGTTCTTACGTAATGCTTTGATCGTCGAACGCGCGACGATCTTCGTTCCGACTGCTGCCTGAATCGGCACTTCGAACTGCATCCGCGGAATCAATTCCTTCAGCTTATCAACGATGACCTTTCCACGTTCGTACGCGAAGTCACGGTGAACGATGAAGCTAAGCGCATCGACGTTTTCGTTATTAAGAAGGATATCCATCTTGACGAGACGCGACTGTTGGTAGCCAATCAATTCATAATCAAGTGACGCATATCCTTTTGTACTCGATTTCAACTGATCAAAGAAATCGTAGACGATCTCAGACAACGGCAATTCATACGTGATTTTGACGCGTGTCGTATCGATATATTGCATATCGACGAATGTTCCACGCTTCTTCTGACACAACTCCATGATCGCACCGACGTAATCATTCGGTGTCATGACGGCAGCCTTGACGAATGGTTCTTCAATGAATTCGACTTTTTGCTGATCCGGCATCTTCGATGGGTTATCGACATGCAAGACTTCACCTGCTGTCGTCGTCACGTGGTAGATAACGGACGGTGCCGTCGTGATCATATCGATGTTGAACTCACGTTCGATCCGCTCCTGAATGATTTCCATGTGGAGCATCCCGAGGAATCCACAACGGAATCCGAATCCGAGCGCTTGTGATGTCTCTGGTTCGAATTCGAGCGCTGCGTCACTGAGTTGTAGTTTTTCAAGTGCTTCTCGTAAATCATTGTATTTCGCAGCATCGATTGGATAGAGTCCACAGTATACCATTGGATTCATCTTCCGGTATCCTGGCAGTGCTTCAGTAGCTGGCTGTTTCGCGAGCGTAATCGTATCCCCGACACGTACGTCGCCGACCGTTTTGATCGAAGCAGACAACGTCCCAACATCACCGACTGTCAATTCTTGCTGACGTAATGGTTTTGGTGTCGCAACGGCAAGCTCCAGAACCTCAAAGTCCTTACCTGTCGACATCATCCGAATCTTGTCGCCGACCTTAACTGTTCCGTTGACGATTCGAATCGATGCTACGACACCACGGTAAGCGTCATAATAGGAGTCAAAGATCAATGCTTCGAGTGGTGCAGACGGATCACCCGTCGGCGCTGGTACTTTCTCGACGATTTGTTCGAGAATTTCTTCAATGCCGATCCCTGCCTTCGCAGAAGTCGGAACGGCTTCAGACGCATCAAGCCCGATGACATCTTCGATTTCTTGACGGACGCGTTCGACATCCGCAGAAGGTAAATCGATTTTGTTGATGATCGGAAGGATTTCGAGATCGTTGTCGAGTGCTAAGTAAACATTCGCAAGCGTCTGCGCTTCGATGCCTTGCGCCGCATCGACGACGAGGACAGCTCCTTCACAAGCTGCAAGTGAACGTGAGACTTCATATGTGAAGTCGACGTGTCCCGGTGTATCGATGAGGTGAAGAATGTAATCTTCCCCGTCTTTTGCTGTATACTTCAATTGAACAGCATTCAGTTTAATCGTGATGCCACGCTCACGTTCGAGCTCCATGGCATCAAGTGTCTGATCTTTCATTTCACGCGATGTCAGCGCGCCAGTTTTTTCTAAAATCCGGTCAGCGAGTGTCGACTTCCCGTGATCGATATGGGCAATGATCGAGAAGTTACGAATACTCTTCTGCCGCTTTAAACGGTCTTCATTCGTCATGTTTAGAGTCACCTTACCTTATTTTCAAACGTACATACGGTTCATTATACCAAAAAGCGCTTCACTGTACTATCTCGTTTTGCTTTACCCGAAAAACAAAATGTGAAGATTCCCTAGACGTCGTATTGCTTTTAAGAAAAACGTTTGCTACAATTGTGTTTGTTCTGTTGAACGATAACTGCAGATATGCGAATATAAATCTCGAATGAGTTTTATTGGAGGTGAATCATCCATGGCTAACATTAAATCAGCAATCAAACGCGTTAAAACAGCTGAAAAACGCCGCGTCGCTAACGTACAACGTAAATCGGCAATGCGTTCAGCGATTAAAGCAGTCGAAACTTTCGCAGCTGAAGGTAACAAAGACCAAGCGGTCCTTGCTTTCGCTACAGCTTCTAAAAAAATCGACAAAGCTGCTGCTAAAGGTCTCATCCACAGCAACAAAGCTGGTCGTGACAAATCACGTCTCGCTAAACTCGTAAACGCACTTTAATTCTTTCCGAAGAATACGGTGATGGGTCGCCACTAGGAGGTATCTCCAGTGGCGATTTTTTTATATGATGTGAAATGGCGGACGAAGGACTCGTGTGAAACGATTCCTTCGTCCGCCATTTATTGTCCTATTTGTCGTTTAGACGGTCGATCATGACATAGTGAAGACCGATTCCTTCAATCATGAAAGGCTCTCCGACGCGCTCTAGTCCAAGACGCTCATAAAAAGGAAGTGCCGTAATGCGGGCGTTACACCACCAAGCTGTCACTTGTCGTTCTTCCAAGAGACGACGGGCTTCTTCAATCAGCGCCCGACCATACCCTTCACCACGCACTTGTTCACTCGACGCCATTCCACGCAGCTGGTATGTCGCTCCTGGCGCTTGTGCATGTGATTGTTCCGAGAAACTACCGATCGCGACGATTTGTTGTGCTTTTATCCCGCCGAGATGAAACGTCGAGGCACGCGCATCGTCTGGATAAACACACGCTTCACGTGGTTGATGCGGACGCAACACTTCATGCCGTAATGGGATGACTTCTTCTGCTGTAATGAGCTGAACTTTCATGTTTGATTTCCTCCTCTTATAACGTCGCTAAGCGAACGATCAACGCATCAAATAAAATTTTCTTATCACCGCGCCCCGTCTTCATGCCTTCATCCGTCGTCGTGATGGCGATGAGTGCTTGCTCGAGCTGCGCAAACGTAAACCGCTTCGCAGACTGTAATGCCAATTTGATCGCATATGGATGAGCTCCGACTTTTGATGCGATTTGTCGTTCTCCGTACC
This sequence comes from Exiguobacterium sp. UBA6309, assembly GCF_002439205.1. NCBI lineage: Bacteria > Bacillati > Bacillota > Bacilli > Caryophanales > Exiguobacterium > Exiguobacterium sp. UBA6309. The sequence continues at coordinate 156,446 of NZ_DJTL01000009.1, forward strand.
CTTGTTCTGCTAATCGTTTCGATAACAGCATCATCCGGTATTGGCGTGCCATCAGTCCAAGAAGTGCCAACACTTCCTGTCCTTGTTTTTCTAGGTCGCGAATCAAGCGGATTGCCGGTTCGAGTTGACGCTTCATCAAGTAGTCCGTTAATTGAAAGACGTTGTCCTCTAATGTCCGCGGAACCAACAAATCGACATCCTCGATTTCGATCGTCGGGCGATCTCCTGCGAACAACATCAACTTCTCCAGTTCGTGCGCTAATGTCCCCCACATCTCAGCAGTCAAGAAAATGAGTCGCTCGATTGCCGGACGTTCCATCCGATATCCTTTGTCGTTAACAGCATCCAAAACGAAGCGGAACAACTCTTCGGTCGTCGGTTTTTTTGCCTCTAGTACCGTCGCGCGCTCCTTCAATCGTTTGACGACGGTTTTTCGTTCATCGAGCTTTTCCGCTTCGACGATCAAGACGACGACCGCGTAGTCTGCCGGTTGTAGGATATAATCTGCTAACCGTTCGAGGTTATGTTGTTTTTTATCTTTCGCTCCTGTCAGAAACGTTGCCGGTTTTGCAACGACGACACGGTAGTCGCTTAAAAAGGGTACCGTTTCCGCTTCATCGAGTACTGCATCAAGCGGTTGGTCGTTCAAATCGATTTTCATATAATCAAAGCGTTCTCCGTCTGGCAGAGCCGCTTTCACGATTTCACGTTCCCATTCTTCTAACAAGTGTCGTTCTGTTCCATATAATAAGTATAAATTCGTTAATTTTCCGTTGACGAGCCAAGGAGTTTTCATCATTCCCACCACATTTCACAGTTTGTTCTTAACTTCATCATAGATAATCCTCTTTTATTCCGCTATACTAGAAGCGGAATCTATTAAGGGGGAATGCAGCATGGCACATTCAGTACGCCCACCAAGTGAAAACGCGTTCGAGAACGATATTCAATCAAAACGCAACGATGCGCTCGACTCTGCCGTTGGTTTTGGTGCATCATTCGGCTTCTTCGCAGTCTTGTTCATCATCGGTGTCGCAATTAAGTTCTTAAGTCTATAATCAGTAAAACAGCAACCTTGGGGGGTTGCTGTTTTTTTATTTTATCATAGGTTCACAGCCCGCTGAAGAACAAGTTACACTCCCATCCTCATCCGTTCGAAAGACGATCCGATTTGTTCCGATTCGTTCGAGGACGTCCGGATGCGGATGTCCGTATCGATTTTTTCGCCCGACTGACAAGATGACAATCTTCGGATTCGTCTTTTGCAAGAGTTCTTCACCGGTCGATGTGTTCGAACCATGATGTCCTGCTTTTAGAATATCGATCGGACCAATCGTTAACTCGTCCTCGATTGCTAGTCCAGCGTCACCCGTCAGTAAAACACGTTGCTTGGCGATCTGCGCAAGTAATATGATAGACCGATCGTTCTCTTCTTCTTTTCGTTCAGTCGGTGCAAGCACTTGCAACCAAGGACGAATCGTGTGCCCCTTTTGTACGAACTCGACACGCGTCCCAGTTGCTTCGATCGAACGAATCAAAGCGTTTCGCTTCTCATCCGTGTTGTCATACGCCCCTAAATAAATGGTTTTCACGCGAACTTGACGCAGTAATCCTAGCAGTCCACCGACGTGATCATGATCAGCATGCGTCACGATGAGACCGTCGATTTCTGCTTCTCCTCGTGTGAATAAAAAGGGCGCGACGATATGACTACCCGGATCAAACGGACGGAGCAGTGGATGCGTCGTTTGCTGATAAACACCACCTGTGTCTACGACGAACGTCTCTCCTGCTTTCTCAAGTACGATACTATCCCCTTGTCCAACATCTAAAAACGTGATTTGTTCAGGTACGCGCCACTCCGTGTAGCCCCATGCCGTAAGTAAAAGAATCAGCGGGAGAGCATGCCCCCACCATCTCCGCTCAGCAATGAACCATGCGATTCCTGTTCCGACAACGACGATTGTCAAGACGATCGGAGAAAATGCTGGAACGGCAACCATTGCTAGCGGCAGATCCTCCGCCAGTCGTAACGCTTGATCCATCCATTGAATCGCGTACTGATGCGCGATCTGAAACGTTGAACGAATCGGTAAGAACGGGAGGGTCGCAAGAATGAACGATCCCGGCAGAATCACCCATTCAATCCAGCTACCAATCAATAGGTTTAACAATGGTGACCAAATTGAAACCGTCGTCTGTTCAATCCCCTGTAAAAAGAGGAGGGTTCCAAACTGTACCCAAGCACTGATCAGCAGCCAGTTCCAAGGACGACGAACCGAACCCATGAGTCGTCTCGACAGCACAAGAAACAGCGTCAGCCCGACCGTCAATTGAAATCCGATATCGTAAATGACAGTTGGTTGAATCGCTAATTGAAAAGCCGCGACCCCCGCAATGACCTCGACCGGATCTAACGGTTTGTGGAAACGACGACCGAGCAACAGAATGATCGCGACAAGCACAGCCCGAGTGACTGGAGGACTCCACTCCGTCAACCATCCGTAAATCGGCAGTAAGATCAGAACGATATCAAGTCGTTTTTCTTTTGTCATTCTGATTTTTCGTAAGACATACAGCAGACTAAATACTAAAAAAGCGATATGTGATCCTGAGATGACGATTGCATGTAATAAGCCGAATTTCTTAAACCGTTCGAGCGTCACTTGATCCATTAGTCGATCCTCACCAAACACAAGCGCTTCGACGTAGAATGCTTGCTTTTGTGGTAACAATTCTTCGATCCGTTTTAGCCATACTTCACGTACCCGTCTTCCTTCTGCCGCATACCCAGGTGTCCGATGACAGGAATCAAATGAACGGACTTCCCACTTTCCAGCGTAACGATGTGTATGCATGAATTGCTGTTCATCAAACCCTCCCGCATTCGATTGTTGGCGGACATCGAGCGGTTCCGTATTTATGCGACAGGAGTGCCCGATTCGTTCGTATCCCGTCTCTTCTTCTGCAATCGTTGCCGTCAATAGAATCGATTGACCGTTACTCTCTGCCTCATAACGAATTCGATCTCCATTACGCTTCCCTGACAAGATGTCAACAGACGAGACGTCGTGCAGTTCAGGTGACAGATGACCCATTCCGATGAATAGACAACTCAGAATGAACAAGAAGAAAAGACGACCGATTGAAAAAGACCATGACTTCATGATCGCAAAGAGCATCAGGAACACTAACCACCAGATCGATTCTTTGATGGCGACAATGAATAAAAGGACGAACAGCGCATGAAGTGGCATCAGTAGACGATCAGGTAGGATTTAAGCGATTCTAACGTCTTTTCCCCAAAGCCCTTCACATCGCCGAGTGATTCATACGTCGCAAATCCTCCCTTCTCCTCACGGTAGGCCAAGATCGCTTCTGCTTTGGCAGGACCGATTCCCGGAACCTCCATCAATTGTTCCGCCGTTGCCGCATTGAGGTCAATCAATCCTTTCGGTATCTCTGCTTTTGAGCGTTTCGTTGGTTTCGGCTGATCTTTCGTCTTTTTTACCGGCACGATGACTTCCTGTCCATCAATGAGGCGTGCCGCGAGATTCATTTGTCGAATGTCAGATTTCGCAGTCGTCTTTGCTTTTTCGATTGCATCCTTCACTCGATCACCGAGGTGGAATTGATAGGGTCCAGGTGCTTCTACCGCCCCTTTCACATCGACCATGATGAGTTTGTCACGAATCGAGGTATCCTTTTCTGCTGGCTCTGCTTTTGCCTCTTGTTGTTTATCCGTTAAGGACGGTTGATCGACCATCGCTTCATTCGAACAAGAGGGTAATGGTACGAACAATAAAATGATGAGTAGTAGGACGACGACGAGACCTGCGATCTGTTGAAAACGTGGAACGGTCAAGACGAATCCCTCCTTTTCCTACGACTCTAACAGGTCGCTACGGACTTCAGGAAACGAAGGAATACGTACTAACCACTCTTTTACAACACGATACGGTATGTTATGTCGGATGAAGGTCATATCATCCATACCGTTACTTTGAATTAGCCTCTGTTTGACGAACAAAAAATCCGTATCCTTCAAGCAACACGAACGTGTATCGCTTAAAGAAGACGGATGAGATCACTTTTACATTTTTTCAGCAACGAAGAAAATCCGCTCGGCTGTCTCAGAAGGAGCATCCGGTCCAAAATCGCCAGTGACCGCGAGAACCCGGAATCCTGCGTCGCGTAACCATGTTACGTATTGTGCTGGAGGATATGTCCGCTGATGATGCGTTTCATCGACACGCTCATAACGACCGTCCTCCTCCTCGATGAAGAAAGTCAGCTCATGGACGACAGAAAGCGGTGCTTCACCAGGATCCGCGAACCAGATATATGAACTTTGCTCCGCATGTGTCGCGTACGTCTTTCCATTGAACAACGTCTCCATCTTGTAAGGAGAGTGTGTATCAAACAAAAGACGTCCACCCTCTTTGAGGATTCCTGAAACATGTGTAAACGTCTGTCTGACATCCTCTTCCGTCCGGAGATAATTCAAGGAGTCGCATAGGATCGTCACGGCATCGACAGGTGTCGGCAATTCGATTTCGCGCATGTCTTGCGCCCAGAATTGAATAGTCAATCCCTCTTCCATCGCTTTTTCCTGTGCGACTTCGAGCATCTCTTCCGATAAATCGATCCCGAGCATCTCATAGTGTGCCGCTAATGCAAGCGTCGCCGTACCCGTTCCACATCCGATATCAGCAATCGTACTTCCAATCGGAACGTATGCTTTGACCCAGTCAACCCATTGATCGTAAGGGACGTCTTGCATCAATTCATCATAGATGTAGGCGAACTGTTCGTATGCCATTAGTTGACCTCGACTTCAACCTTTGGAGCATCTGCCCATAGTTTTTCGAGGTTATAGTAATCACGATCGTCACGGTGGAAGACATGAACAACGACGTTTTCAAGATCCGCCAACACCCAACGTGCCGCATCGAATCCTTCGAGGCGTTTGATCGGCAGGTTATGTTCGTGTGCGACTTCTTTGAGTTCACGCGCGATCGCCTGTACTTGTTTTTCTGAATTTCCTTCACAGATGACGAAATAGTCGGCAACTGGTGAGATGCTCGACATATTCAGGACGACGATATCTTCAGCACGTTTATCGTCGATGGCATTTACGATTAATTGTAATTCTTGTTCGACTGTCATAGGACGGTCCCCTTTCGTTTGGCCGCGACGAAGGCATTATAGGTCTCAATCGTTCGCGGAAAGATGATAGCTTGTTTCGTACATAAAAAATGAATCGTCTGACTGAGTGTTGCGATGACGGCGTCCGTCAAATCCTGCTCGGCTACTTCACGAAGCGCTTCGACACCCGAATAACTACGATTCGGCTCAATCGCATCCGCCACGAAGATGATTTGATCAAGTAACGGCATACCAGGTGCCCCTGTTGTATGATTCGCGATGGCTTGATAAATCACATCTGAATCAAGACCAAGTTCTCGACGCACAAGCTCCGCACCCACTGGCGCATGAAGTAGTTCGTCATCATAGTCGAGTAAGATCCGTTGATTCAATTCAACGGCAATCGAACGCATCTCATTCGTATCGCGGTATTTTGCATAATCATGGAGCATGGCAGCAAGTGTTGCTTCTTCTTCGTCAACACCATATTTAAGAGCCAAGTGTCGTGCCGTCTCGACGACACCTAACGTATGCACATAGCGTCGCTCAGGCAATGTGTTTTCAATGATTTGACGTGCTTCTTCAAGGCGCATATAGATTCCACTCCTCAATCCGTTGTCGAACGGCTTCCGGTACAAGATAGCGAATGCTCCGTCCGCGCGCGACCCGTTGCCGGATATCCGTCGAAGAAATTTCTAACAATGGCATATCGACCGCTTTCACACGGGCACCACGCGGAATCAGATACCGACTGCCCGGTCGAGCGACGGCACCAAAGACGACTTCCTCGTATAACCGTTCGGCTTGATACCACGTATCGAGACTCACGAGTGAATCTGCGCCGATTAGAAACAGAAACTCATGCTCCGGGTATCGGTGCTTGAGTGCACGAATCGTATCATACGTATAGGAAGGTTCTTTTCGCTCAAATTCAATCGCAGAGACAGAGAAGGCAGTGTTCAATGCAATTGCTTCTTCTACAAGACGGAGACGCTTAGTTGCGTCTGTGACAGTATGTTGTTTATGCGGTGGTACATTCGCTGGTAAAAACCAGACCGCATCAAGTTCGAGTTGTTCCTGCGCTTGTTCGGCAATCAGGAGATGACCGATATGCGGAGGGTCGAACGTTCCGCCCATCAGTCCGATTTTCATCGTGGCAATTCGAGCGTCTTGTTCTCTTTTGATTCTTTATAGAGAACGATGACTTTTCCGATGACTTGAACGAGTTCAGCATTCGTTCCTGCGACGAGTTCTTGTGCGACATCCTTTGGTGCGTCCGCACAATTTTGTAGTACTTGTACTTTCAAGAGTTCCCGTTTTTCAAGGGCATCCATCAAATCAGCACACATCGCTTCGCCGACTCCATTTTTACCGACTTGGAAAATCGGGTTTAGATCGTGAGCTGTCGCGCGTAAAAAACGTTTTTGTTTACCTGTTAACATGATTAAAACTCCTCCAATTGCTTTCGTATCACCTGCTCGCCAAGTGCGAGATCAGGTGCTTGTCCGGTGAAGCGTTCAAATGCTTCAGCCGCTTGTAAGACGAACATCGGGACGCCGTCGAGTGTGTCGAGACCTTTTTCAGTCGCTTCACGCAATAGACGGGTCGGCGTCGGTCGATAAATAATATCACAAATCAAAGCGTTCGTCTCTGTCAATTCGATCGGACGTGCTTCGACATGTGGCGCCATCCCGACAGAAGTCGTATTGATGATGACGTCGTAACTCGTTAAATCAAATGTTTCGTGCCATGGCAAGACGTGTGTTCCGAATTCATCGGCAACCACCCTAGAGCGTTCTTCTGTGCGGTTCGTGAGCGTCACATCTCCCGGTAGCGCAGCAATGATTCCTCGCGCTGCACCGCCCGCACCAAGGACAAGTGTCTTTTGAAATGACGGACGACGTTCTGTCAACGCACGGACGAATCCGATTCCATCTGTATTCGCACCAATCAACTGCCCATTCTTCCAGTATACCGTGTTGACGGCGCCCGCTTTTTGAGCTGCCGGCTCCAGCCGATCCAGGAACGGAATGATTGCTGTCTTATGGGGAATCGTCACATTGATTCCATCTAGCTGATGTGTACGTAATTTTGTAATGATTCGTGGCAATTCATGCTCCGTTACATCGATAAGGTCATAACAGCCGAAAAGCCCAGCCGCTTCCAGCCAAGCTGTATGCAGCTCAGGTGAAAGTGAATGGGCAATCGGATGACCGATGACGGCAAAGCGCATCAGACGAGCGCCTCACGTAAGGATACAGCGACACCTTTCGGGGCGTAAGCAGCGACACGTCCACCTTTTCCGTGAACCGCAACCCACCCGAGTCCACTGAAGACGATATCCGTCTTCATGTTATCGCGGAGGCTGAATTCATGACGGACAAGCGGCGGTAGCATCTCACGCGTCTTTTCGTTTGGCGGAGACAACAGCTCACCGTTGTGGTTCGCGTATAAATCGTCTGCCTTTTCAAGCTTCGTCCGGTGAACTTTCAATTCGTTCGACATGTAGATGACGAATGAACGCTTGTTCCCTTCCATATAGTCCAATCGTGCAAGACCTCCGAAGAAGAGTGTCTGTTGCGGATGGATTTGGAAGACTTGTGGCTTGATCTCTTTTTTCGGTGTAATCAGCTTCAAGTCCTTTGCATCAACATAGTGAGCCATCTGGTGATGATTGATGATCCCCGGTGTATCATACAGGTTACAGTTATCGTCGAGTGGAATGTCGATCAAGTCGAGTGTCGTTCCTGGGAAGTGACTGACCGTGATGACGGCTTCATCTTCTTCACCGAAGCGTTTGATGACTTGGTTGATCAGTGTCGATTTCCCGACGTTCGTACAACCAACGACATAGACGTCGCGACCTTTTCGATAATAATCGATTTTTTCAGCGAGTTCATCGACTCCGTGCCCCTTTTTCGCACTGATCAGATGAACGTCGACTGGACGTAATCCAAGTTCTTTCGATGCTTGACGCATCCAGTTCATGAGACGGTTCGGGTTGAGTGACTTCGGTAATAAATCGGCTTTGTTCCCGACGAGTAAGACATCGTTTTTACCGACGAACCGATGTAATCCCGGTAACCAGCTTCCATTAAAATCGAAGATATCAACAATTTTAACGACAAGTGCATCTTTTTGACCGATTCCGTCTAAGATTTTAACGAAATCATCGTCCGATAACGATACATCTTGAATTTGATTGTAGTGCTTTAATTTAAAGCAACGTTGGCAAATGACCATTTCACGATCAAGTGCGGATTTAGGTGCGTATCCTGGTGCTTTCGTGTCTTCCGTTTGAATGGCGACACCACAACCAGCGCAGTGGATTTCTTCGATCATATTATGTTGAGCCGCATGCGGGAACGATATCCCTTCTCTTTTCACCGTAGCGCCCTGCTCGCTACTCCAAGAGCGTAACTTCCGACCTCTCGCCGTACATGTTGCGACTGCTGCCTTCCCTTTCATCTACCGATCTGACAGGGTTATTGTTGCTTATCCTGACGAAGTGTTTCGATCGGATGCTCCAGTGCAGAAGGATCTTCCTTGACGCGTTGTGTCAATTTATAGATTCCTTTGCGTTTCATCCGGCGGAAAATGACACGTTCCATCAGGCGATTGAATTTCGTGACGACACCGTCCGTCTTAACGACGGGTTGAACGTGGATGACTTCGATTCCAACGGAGTTTGCACCGAGTACATCCGTGAAGAGTTGGTCTCCTAAGAAGACGACTTCTTTCGCGTGATAGCCGAATTCCGTCAATGCCCGTTTAAACCCGATAGGAAGCGGTTTTCGAGCAGGCGCAATATAATGCAGTCCGAGTGGATCCGCGAACTTCTTAACGCGGTCTCCGTTATTGTTCGATACGATGATGACGTCAAAACCATATTGATTATTCACCATATCCAGCCAAGCAACCAATTCGTCTGGAGCATCTGCGATATTCCATGCGACGAGCGTATTATCAAGATCGGTCAAAATCGCTTTGACACCGTTTCGTTTGAGCATTTCAAGGTCGATATCGTAGATCGAAGCCACGAAATGTTTCGGATAAAGTCGTTTGAACAAGAATAAAACCTCCAGATAATGGTCTAGCTCTATAGTTAAGTTTAAGAAACAGTTATGCTCTTATCGTTCGATTATAGCACAATCAGGTAGCAAGAGCGACGCACAAAAGAAAACGGAAGGCGAACCTCCCGTTTTCTTAATAATACCGAATCCACAAATAGAGTTGGGATAGGATCAACGTTACGATCGTGATCGGTGCTCCGTAAATCAAAAAGCGCATATAGGTGAATTTTTCACCTTGTCGTGTCGCAAGACCCGCGACGATGACGTTTGCCGATGCACCGATCAATGTCCCGTTACCACCGAGACATGCACCGAGTGCGAGGGACCACCATAAAACATCCACTTTCGCATCTGCTGGTGTAAGTCCGATCCCAGCAGCGACATCATTGATGAGCGGGATCATTGTCGCGACAAACGGAATGTTGTCAATCGTCGCACTTGCGATACCGGACAACCAAAGAACAGCAGTTGCTGTCGTCTGAATGTCACCGCCTGTCAGATCAATCGTCTTCTCCGCAAGATATCGAATGATACCTGCTTCCTGAATTCCACCAACAAGTACAAATAGTCCGGCGAAGAAAAAAATCGTAGTCCATTCAACACGCGCAAAGATTCCTTCCAGCTGATGATCGTTTTCAATCGTTAGCAACATCAGGACGGTCGCTCCAAGAATTGCGATCGCTGGTGCTTCGAGATGGAGTCCGATTCGATCAAGCATCGGATGCAACACGAAGAGTGCAATCGTACTAACGAGTACGACACTACTCCGCGTGACGAGTTTTCGACTGACAATATAACTCTTTTCATCGATTTCCATCAATTTTTGTCGATCTTCTGCCTCGACGTGCAGTTGCTTCCGGAAGACGAAGTACAGAATGCCGATCGTCACGACCGTAATGATCAGGATGATCGGTGCAAGATTCAGCAAAAAGGCATTGAACGTTAAGTGTGGATTCGCGGCACCGATCATGATGTTCGGTGGGTCGCCAATCAAGGTCGCCGTCCCACCGATGTTCGCAAATAATACTTCGGCGAGCAAGAACGGAAACGGCGCGATTTTAAGTATCTTTGTAATCGAGAAAGTGATCGGAACGATCAATAAGACTGTCGTGACGTTATCCAAAAAGGCAGATCCAAGTGCCGTCAATGCGGATAATAGAATCAACACTTTGATTGGGTCTCCTTTTGTTGTCTTCGCCGCACGAATCGCAATATATTCAAACAATCCAGATTGATTGGCAATCGTAACGAGAATCATCATCCCAATTAATAAGACGATTGTTCCCCACTCGATGTATTCAAATAATGCAGTCTCGAGATCCACAATGCCGACGATGACCATCGCGAGCGCTCCGAGTAGAGCGACGATCGCCCGGCTTACTTTTTCACTGATGATGAAGCCATAGGTCACTAAAAAAATGATAAGTGCGATATATGTCTGGACCTGTGTACTTCCGACTTCTGCTAATGCCATTGCCGGCATGATTCATTCCTCCTAAACGTAAGGAGACGCCCCGAACGGGCGCCTCGCTCTCATGAATGCCATTGTCCGAGGCGTTGCCCCATTAAAACTGGTCCAATCGCTTGACTGTCTAACGTCAATGCCTCTTTCCGACAAATCAGGACGACCGTCGAACCGAATGAGAAGTATCCAAACTCATCCCCGCGACGAAGGTCCTTCGACTCGTTCGTCCGAACGATCGAGTTGACGTTCAGTGCGCCGACCATGACATGTTCAAGTGCATGTTTTCCTTGGACGATACGTGTCACGCGACGATAATTCCGTGTCAATGGACGAAGCGCATGTGTGAGACCGATCTCATTCACTGGTGCTGAATCGCGACCGAGCGTATAGCTCGTCCGGACTGTTCCATCCATCGGCACATGAACACGATGGTAGTTTTGCGGACTTAAGTAAAAGATCATCACACGTCCCCCGACATATTGCTGTGCTTCATGATGGGAACCGAGTAACTCGGATACCGTATACGATTGTCCTTTGACGGTAAAGCGGCTATCAGCCGTCAAGTCGTCAACGACAGACAATATACCGTCACACGGACTGACGAATGCGCCTTCTGATTGATCAATTGGTCGCATTTCCGGTTTGACATGACGAATGAAAACGTCATGTAAACTCGAATACGCTTCTAAATTCCGAGTAGCTTCTGTCATATTTAGATCGTATGCCTGAACGAACGGACGGATGAACGGACGACTGATACGGCTCATCGCAAAACGTTTTAGTTGTTTGGCAACAAGCGGGTGTCCATTTAATTCGAACACACGAGAGTAAAACCATTTTTTAATCATTGAGATCACCAGATGATTCTTCTTTTGAGTCCTTTACGTCTTTTCCAGCGAAGAACTCTTTATAGCTGTCTTCCGTTTGCTCTCCTGCTACGCGTCCGACTTCCTTACCGTCTTTAAAGTGAACGACAGTCGGTGTACCCTCGATGCCAAACGTATCCCAAGCCGACTGTTCGACAGCAAGATCGATTTGTTCGAATGGAATGTCTTGTTTTTCACCAAGCGGGACGAGATATGGTTTTACTTTTTCACAGTGGGAACAACCCGTTTGATAGAAATACGTATAGAATTCATCACCGGATTTTACTTTATCTGCGACTTGTGTAGCCGTTAGATTGCCGTTCTTCGATGCAGAATCTTCTCGATCCGTGAAGACAAGAAGTAATCCTCCCACCAATACGATCAAGGCGATGACTCCCGCTGTAATCCAATTCGCCTTGGATTGCGGTTTTTTCGTGTTTTTACGTTTCGACTTCTTTGACACGTCTATCCCTCCGTCATTCTGGTATTAGCCATTTTTTCTGAATCATTATAGCATGACCATTCGCAAGAATCGTATCGATTTGCAAAGCGTCATCAATCAGTAACAGATCCGCTCGTTCTCCGACCGCGATTCGCCCGCCCGGTATACCATATGCATCCGCGACATGTCGCGTGATCGTCGCGATTGCCTGATCAAAAGCAACACCATGCTCCACTGCATCGCGAACGGCTTGCATCAGAGAAGTAGGCTTTCCTGTATCAATCCGCACTAAGCGACCTGCATCATCAAACGCCGGAAGACTTGCGCCAGCGTCGCTCGACATCGTGATCTGCTCGGGTGGGATTCCCGCTGCTAAAGCACGAGCAACAGCCTGTCCTGCTGGAATCTCGCCTTCCGCAATGAAAGTTTCCGTCGTACACGTCGTAAAATCGATTCGACCTCCCCGTTTCGCCCAAGCGAGTCCCGCCTCAAAAATCCGTTCACTCCGGTTGATATGCGTCGGAAGGAATTGTCCGATAGGGAGGTCCGTCGTATCAATCACCTCATGTAACAGATCGAGCCCTTGTTTCCCGTCTCCAATATGGACGTTCATCGTTCCCGACACTCCTTTGACCATGCCGGCGATTCGAGCCTCTGATGCTAATCGCGCGAGTTCATGGGCAGTCGGCTGTGTCGATCGGTGATCATTGATGGCAATCTCTCCGATGCCGATCACTTCATTGATGAGGACGATATCATGCCCTGTCGAATGTGTCAGGAAGACGGGTGGCACCATGTAACTTCCGCTCAAGAGAAAGGGACGAATACCGAATGCGGCATATCCTCGTATGTGTGCCAGTAGATCAATTCCGGTTCGCGTCCAGCCATCTGTTCCGAGCAATCCGACGACTGTCGTGACACCGCCTTCGAATATGTCACGAACAGTCAACGGAGCCGTTCGTGTCGCAAATCCGCCTTCCCCTCCTCCACCAATTGGATGTAAGTGTCCGTCGATGAAACCAGGAACTAGCCGTTTGCCGCGACCATCAATTCGGTGTGTAATCAGTGCTTCATCTATGGTGTAGGAACCGATTCCGATGATCTGATTTCCTGCTATGTAGACATTTTGCGGCATCTGTTGCCACATGACCTGTTCGATGACGATCATCGCTCATTCCTCCTTAAGACAAAAAGCGAGCCTATCGTCCAAGTGACGATATCTCGCTTTTCCTTATTCTGCCTTAGTCCCTTGACCAAGACCTAAATCTTCATTGACGGCATCGAGTGCGAAGACGACAAGTGAAGTGACGACAGACATCGCTGTCGCGAATCCAAAGCTATACGATACTGCATCAACCGCTGATACGATGAACACGGCTGTGTTCACGAGTAAGAATGACCAAAAGAATGTAACGAGAAAACGCATGATTTCCCCTCCGTTTCCATAACGTACTATAGAGTTATCCTACGATTTGTAGTATACCATTTTTTAATCTAAGCAACAGCTTTTCTCTAATTTTTTCAAGCGCTTTCTTTTCCTTGAAAAACTTACTCGTTTCATACGAAGGACAATCGCTTCATATGATACAGTAGAATTAACGAAAAGAAAGCGGAGGATTTCATCATGACCCGTCACTTAATTGCTGTCGATCTCGACGGCACCCTTTTAAAGGATGATAAAACGATCAGTGTGGCGAACATCGCTGCGCTTCAACGTGCACGTGCAAACGGTCACGAAGTCGTCATTGCGACAGGACGACCGTTCCGTCACGCTCGAAAATATTACGAACAGCTTGGATTAACGACACCGATCGTTAATTTTAACGGTGGTCTCGTCCATCACCCGCAGAATGTTCATTTTGAAGTCCAGCACCATCCGATTCCACTCAAGACCGTCCAACATATTTTGGAATCCGTCGCTGAAACAAAGACACAAAATATCGTCTGCGAAGTCACGGATCATGTCTATTTTCAATATGATCCGGTTGGTATTTACGAATTCTATACCGACCATGCCTTATCCGTCACGACCGGAGATTTACGAAAGGTGCTTATGCATGAACCAACATCTCTTTTAATTCATGCCAAAGGAGAACACGTCGATGAAATCCGCTCCGAACTATCAGGTATCCATGCCGAGACGGTACTCAATCGTCAATGGGTGAAGCCTGAATTCATGGTCGAAGTGATGCGAAAAGGTACAAGCAAAGCGGTCGGTCTTGCCCATATCGCCGACCACCTTGGTATTAACTCTAAACAAATCATTGCTTTCGGTGATGAGGAAAACGATTTAGAGATGATCGAGTATGCTGGACATGGTGTCGCGATGGGTAATGCCATCCCTGCGCTGAAACATCTGGCAAACGGCACGACGAAGCGAAACGAGGATGACGGGATCGCGTATTACTTGAGACACGTACTTGGACTCACATGAAAACAGATAAAGAGGCTGACTCAAAAAAGAATGACGCGTCTTTTCACGCCCTTTCCTCAGGCGAGACACAAGCCAGTTTTCCTGCTTCGTTGGAGCAGAAAAGCGGGTCTTGTTCGTCTCTGACAGCGCATAAATGCGCTTGTTCCTGTAGGAGTGGCGTGTGACGCGTCATTCTTTTTGTTACGAGATAAGGATGGCAGATCATCATTCTGCCACCCTTATCTTTGTAGAGACTGACTTTTGAGTCAGCCTCTTTTCATTATCCTTTTCGGAAGTATCCGACGACCGAGTCCGTCGCGACGACGTTGATGAATACTGTCTCGTCCGCTTCCCGACAAATCCGTTCGATATCCCGCAATTCGTGACGCTCAATGACCATCATCAACGTCGCTTTCTCAGCTCGTGAATACGTACCGATCGAAGGAATCTGCGTGATTCCACGAATGATGTGCTGATGCAGAGCCGTCGTGATGTCATCCGCATGATTCGTGACGATAAAAATCGTCAAGCGTTGGTTACTTGTATGAATCTCATCGACGACCTTAGAAGTCACGTAGATGAAGACGATCGTATATAAGGCAGTCGACCAGCCGAACAAGGCACCTGCCAATAGTGCGATCAAAAAGTTCAAGACGAACAGATATAAGCCGACACTGCGATCGGAAAAACGGGCAAAGATGAGGGCAACGATATCAAACCCACCCGTCGAAGCACCGAATTTAATCGTGATACCGGTACCAATCGCAAGCAAGACCCCTCCAAACACTGCATTCAGTGTCTGATCACCTGGTATGACAGCATATTGAGGAATAAGGCCAATAAAAATCGTCGTTGCCAGAACCGAAATCAACGTGACGATTGTAAAGCTCCGACCTAACATGATCCATGCAAGCACGATCAAAGGGATGTTCAGCGCTAAGAACCAAACGTTTTCACCAAACGCAAACGCTGTATTTTGAAGGACTTGCGTCAAGATTTGGGCAAGTCCTGTAAATCCAGTCGAATAAACACCACTTGGAATCAAAAACCAGTTCATGGCAACGGCAATGACGAATCCTCCAATCGTAGCCACGATCACTTTTAACATACTTTCCTTTACTACTGCTGTCACACGCCGTTCTCCTCTCATTCATAACTATCTTGAAACACTTTAGCACATTCAAATGTCGCCGGATAGTCAAGATTTCCAAAGATTGATGTTCTTTTTCATGATGGCGTTTTCATTTGTGACAAAGGTGTCCTCTAATTCGTGTTACACAAAAAAAGAACCGACTTGGCATCGGTTCTTTTTCATCGTATTTATACTGTCATCGAAGCAGGCACCGTAATCTTTCCTCCTGCCGGAACTTCTACAGTCGTTCCATGAACGTTTAAGCTGAATGCTTCGCCTTCCGTCTGAGTGATTTCGACGGCGTTTGGCTGAACATGGACATGGATATGATGACCGCGCCACTGCATCCGGAACGCATAGCTCGTCCAGCCTTTTGGCAACATCGGCTTAAAGGACAACGTATCGTTCGCTACCCGTAATCCGGCGAACCCGTGGACGATCGACATCCAAGATCCAACCATCGACGTGATGTGTAATCCGTCTTCTGTGTCGTTGTTGTAGTTATCAAGGTCAAGTCGTGCCGAACGTTGGTACAGTTCGACCGCTTTTTCCTCATAGCCGACTTCCGCTGCAATGATCGAGTAGATACACGGAGATAATGATGATTCGTGAACCGTACGTGGTTCATAGAAATCGAAGTTCGCTTTCTTCTCTTCTAGACTGAAGCGATCCGTCAAGAAGTAGAGACCTTGCAGGACATCTGCCTGTTTGATGAATACAGAGCGAAGGATCCGGTCCCAAGACCAATTCTGGTTCAGCGGAAGATGTTTTGGATCGAGTTCAGCGACCAGGATTTGTTCCTTATCCATGAAGCCATCCTGTTGCATGAAGATACCAGGAGCTGCTTCATCTTTTGGATAATACATCTTCGCGTCGATATCTGCCCACTTCGCCAGTTCCTCATCCGTCAACGCTAATTGATGCATGAGTTCTTGCAAACGTTCTGGTTCTTCTTGTGCCAAATGACGGTGAACGGTCTGCGTATATTCGAGACACCATGCTGCGATCAAATTCGTATACCAGTTGTTGTTGACGTTGTTCTCGTATTCATTTGGTCCCGTCACCCCAAGAATCATATAGACATCCTTATGCGCCACATAATTGACACGGCTTGCCCAATAACGAGCAATCTCGACTAACACTTCAAATCCGTATTGTCCGAGATACGATGTGTCACCCGTGTAGTTCGTGTAATTATAAATCGCATGCGCAATTGCACCGTTCCGGTGAATTTCTTCATGTGTGATTTCCCACTCGTTGTGGCACTCTTCTCCGTTCATCGTCACCATCGGATAAAGCGCACCCTTCATCCCAACATTCTTATCCGCATTTTCTTTTGCTTGCGGTAATTGATTGTGGCGATACTTGAGTAAATTCCAAGCCACTTCCGGTTTCGACGTCGCAAGGTAGAAGTTCAAGCAGTACGCTTCTGTATCCCAATACGTCGCACCACCATACTTCTCGCCCGTGAAGCCTTTTGGTCCGATGTTGAGGCGTGAGTCTTCACCTGTGTAGGTCTGGAACATATGGAAGATGTTGAAACGAATCCCTTGCTGTGCCTCGACATCACCTTCAATCTTCACATCCGCTTCTTCCCAGTGGTGCAACCAAGCTGCTTCATGTGTCGCAAGCAATGGTTCAAAGCCTGATTCGAATGCGACGTGAACCCGTTTCATCGCTTGCTCCAGTAACGCATCGATTTCATGATCGCGATTCGTTACGAGCGCAACGAATTTCTCGACAGTGACACCCTCACCTACTGCGGCTTGTTTCGTGAAACGATTCGCGACGTACTGCGTATTGCCATCGACGACCTCACACCGTGCGCCTTCGACGTCCGTGATCATAGCTGCCGTCACATGCCAATCGAGCTTTTTCGTTTTTGATGTGACATAACCAAACCGTTCTTCAATTCCGTGTTCAACGGGAAGCCAGAACTTCTCATCATAGTTTGAGTCTTCATTCTCAACATCCGCATCGAGATATGATTCAATGATGACCTCTGCTTCGAAATTGACAGGTGTTACCGTATATTGCAAGGCAGCGATTTCTTTATCGACGATCGAGAAGAAACGCTTGGATTCGACTTTTATCTCTTCTTCTCCATGCTTCAACAACATCGCCCGCGTCAACACACCATGTTGCATATCAAGTTCACGTTTGAAGTCGATGACTTCCCACGTATTCAAATCAACAGTTTTTCCGTTGACAGATACTTTCAAACCCATGATGTTGACAGCATTGAGTACTTTCGCGAAGTACTCCGGATAACCGTTTTTCCACCAGCCGACACGTGTCTTATCCGGATAATAAACACCTGCGACATACATGCCTTGATGCGTGTCCCCTGTGTACTCTTCTTCAAACGTTCCGCGCATTCCCATATGACCGTTTCCGATCGATGTCATCGATTCTGCCAATCGATTATCTTCTGGATGAAAACCAAGCTCTGTAATTTTCCACTCATTGACCTCAAAAAGTCGTTTCATCGTCAAGTCGCTCCTTTTTTATGCTACGCATGTCAGTCAATCTGATCATGTAAGCGTTTCATCTATACTCTACATTCTTTATTGTACACATAAAAAGCATCAATGCAATCGTTTGCACGAAAATAAATTTCTTTTTCTGCAACCGCTTCCTTTTACTAGAAATCGACATCCATTTGAATCAAAAAAAGTCTATTTTCAAACCAATCGGTTTAAAAATAGACTTCTGTTTCACGCTTCAGATTTTCCGCCACAAGACTGACGGACGACGAGATAATGTGGAACGATGACGCGCTTCCCATAAGGGGTCGCATCTTCATTGATTTGTTCAATCAAACAATTCGTCGCTTCAAAACCAAGTCCAAAGATATTGATTTCAACAGAAGTCAACGGTGGGCTTGAGAATTCTGCGATGAACAAGTTATTGAAACTGACGACGGCCATTTGATCCGGCACACCGATCCCCATCTCATTCAGGGTACTCATGACACCAAGTGCCATCATGTCGTCACTGACGACGACAGCCGTCGGCGGATGTTCAAGCGACATCAGTCGTTTGACTGCCTCAGCGCCTCCTGTCGTCATGAATGGTGCACTGACGATGTAGGATTCTTGAATCGGGATGCCCTCTTCCATGAGAGCCGTCTTGTAACCCCCGACACGTTCTTGCGTCACAGCTAAGTCCTGTGCGCCTCCGACGAATGCGATACACTCATGCCCAAGTTGATGCAAGTACTTCGTCACTTCGCGACCGGCTAGATAATTATCCGTATCGACATACGTGACATGTGATGAATCACTGAATGGTTTTCCGACGACGACGAACGGAAACTTCGAATCTTGCAGAAATTGAACGACTTTGTCATCCGTACGGGAATACAGTACGACGACACCATCGACACGACGGCCCTGAACCATCGACACGACACCTTCATATACTTCTTCTTCCGAGACACCTGTCGTCATATATAACGAATATCCATTTTGATGCGCTTTTGTACTGATTCCTCGAATGACCTCCGAAAAGAACGGGTTTTGTAGCGTTTTTGTTGCAGCACTTGGCATGACGAGACCGATCGCTTGTGTCGTTCGATTCGCGAGACTGCGCGCATGAACGTTCGGATAATACCCGAGCTCATCCATCGCCTGCCGCACCCGTTCCTTCGTCTTTTGACTGATGCGTGAACTATTCGCAATGACGCGTGATACCGTCGAGGGTGCGACATTCGCTTCCCGTGCTACATCCTTGATTGTTACCTGCATCCCCTTCACCTCACATTTCCCCTAGTTAAGTATTTTATTTTGTTTGACGTTGCATGCGTTTACGGTGAACGAGAAGAAGTATGAGCGCTAAAATCGGAGCAATCGCACCAATTGCGATGATCGACCACCAGTTGACTTGTGACTTTTCGATGACATAGCTGTTCGCACTATTTGCATCAAGCGTGATCTCATAGGCGTCACCATCTTGACGCACTAAGTCTGAGAATAAAAGTCCTCTTAGACGCTGATCATCACCGACTTCTTTCGCAGACACGCGTAAGCTCGTCTTTTTTTCTCCAAGATTAATCGCGTAAATGACTTTTTGTTGTTTCGTCTCCCGTGAGTAGACTGCCATATGATCGGTTTTTGCGATCAAGCGTTGCTTCCCTGTTGCAAACGCTGGGTAGTCCTGACGCATCTCGTTCAACGTTTTTACGTACTGTTGCATCTTCTTATTTTGATCAAATGTCATCATCATCCGGTTTCCAGGATCCTCACCACCTGGCATCGCCACCTCTGTTCCTTGGTAGACGATCGGCATCCCTGGTGCAGCATAGAGTGCGAACAGCGCTAATCGAAGCTGCCGCTCCTCTTCATCTGCTCCACCAATCTTTGCTTCCGTGATGAAGCGCTTGACATCATGATTATCAATGAAGGTTGCAAGTCCCTTGGCATTCGGATTAAACGTAGTATCTCGATTATAAACTGAATCGAGCTCTTCCGCGGAACCATTTTTGCGAGCAAACTGATCCTTGACTCCATAATAAAACGGGAAGTTCGTCACAGAATCAAAACCTAATTTCGAATAGGACGCGATTTTTCGCGGATCTCCATCGAACACTTCAGCCAACAAGAATAAGTCTGGATGCTTTTCTTTTACTGCTGGGATAAACGTTTTCCAAAATGACGCTGGCACATGGCGAACCGTATCGAGCCGGTATCCGTCTATACCCGTTTCATCGACCCAGTAGTTCGCGGCATCAACTAAATAATCCACGACTTTCGGATTTTCTGTATTGAAGTCCGGTAAATCGAACAGCCAGTTATTCTCGACTTCCGACGGGTTATTCCAGTTCATGATCGGTTGATTTTTATGAAACCACTCCGGTTTTTCTTTCACCATTGGATGATTTGGTCCTAAATGATTGACGACAAGATCAAGGACGACCTTGATATCCCGTTTATGCGCTTCTTTGACGAGACGTTTAAACTCTTCCTTTGTTCCGAAGTGCGGATCAATCTCGTAATAATCATCCGTCCAGTATCCATGATAACCATTCGGACGGTTCTTAAAGATCGGCGTCAACCAAATCGAAGTGAATCCCTTTTCCTTGATGTAATCGAGACGTTTCGTCACACCTGCTAAATCGCCACCTTGGAACGCTTTTGGATTTTCGGGATCCGCCTCTCGATCATTACTCGGATCGCCATTCTCGAACCGGTCCACCATGATGAAATACATTCGTTCTTTTTCCCAACCTGCTGCTTCACCCGTCATCGGTTGAAGCCCGATAGACAAGAGAAGCGGCAAGAGGAGAAGCATTATGCCTCGTCTCATGCCGCTGATTTCCCCCTTATGATTATCCTTTCGTTCCACCTGCTGTCAATCCAGACACGAAGAAGCGCTGGAATGCGAAGAAGAGAAGAACGATTGGAACTGCTGATAATACGGCACCTGCCGCAAATAACGTGAAGTTATTGTCGAACTGCTCCGACACCATGTTGTACAACCCGACCGCAAGTGTCTGTTTCTCAGGAGAACGCAGGACGAGCGATGCTAAAATGAAGTCGTTGAATGGTGCCATGAAGTTGAACAATGCGATGACGGCGACCATCGGTTTTGCTAGCGGTAAGATGATTTGCCAGAAGATTCGTAAGTGACCGGCACCATCCATCCGTGCCGCCTCATCGAGTTCTTTTGGAATCGTATCGAAATATCCTTTTGCAAGATACGTATTCATTGGAATCGCGCCACCCGAGTAGAGTAGGATGAGCGCCAGATGCGTATCAAACAATTCTAACATATTAAGCAAGACATAAATCGCAATGATTGCAACGAATTGCGGTACCATCTGCAACACGAGGAACAAGATGAGTGAATTTTTCCGACCGACGAAGCGATAGCGTGAAAAAATGTATCCTGTTAAAGTGATTAGCGCGACGGAGACGACCATCGTGATGACGGCAATCTTGATTGTGTTTAAATACCACATGCCATAATCCGTTTTTGACGGATCAAACAAATCAAAGTAGTGAATCAAAGTCGGATTACTTGGGAAGATATCCGATGTAATACTTTTCCCTGGGTTAAGTGAAGTACCAACGACCCAAAGGAGTGGATAGACGATAATGATGGAGGCGACCGTCAAAATGAGATATGACAACGCCATGTTGATTCGGTTTTGTTTTCTCATATTAGATCATATCCTCATCTTTGAATGATTTTGAACGCTTGAACTGAATAACGGCAATCGTCATGATGAAGAACGACAACACAAGCGTGATCGCTGCTGCGAATCCATACTGCGGGTTCGCGCCAAGCGACAATTTGTAAATCCACGAAATCAAGATATCCGTTCCACCAGCCGATTGACCCGGTACTGCCGGTCCACCGTTGTTAAAGAGATAGATGATATTGAAGTTATTGAAGTTGAACGTATACTGCGTGATCAAGATCGGTGCTGTTGCGAAAAGAATCATCGGCAACGTGATTAAGCGGAATTTCTCTCCTGCTGTCGCTCCATCAATTGTTGCTGCCTCATAGAGATCCTCTGGTATCGACTGCAAGATCCCTGTCGTCAGCGTCATGATGTATGGAAAACCTAACCACCACTGAATCCCGATCAATGCAAGCTTCGTATACGTTGGATCCGTCATCCAGTCGAGACCGTTATCGAGACCAATCGCTGGTAACAATGTCGTATTGAAGACACCGAATGTCTCATTGAACATCGAGCGGAAGATCAAAATCGTGATGAACGCTGGTACTGCCCATGACAGGATCAAGATGGAACGGAAGAACCGTTTTCCTTTGAGTCCCTTTTGGTTCAGTAAGACTGCCAGTCCGATACCGATCGCGATGACACCTGTCGTCGAAGCGACGGTCCAGACAAGCGTCCAACCAAGAACGCTGACGAATGTGTCGCGGAAAATATCAACCGTGAAGATATTCAAGAAGTTTTGAATCCCGATCCAGTCAACCAGCTTTGCTGGCGGCGAGTTGTTGAACTTATAGTTTGTAAAAGCAATCAAGAAAGTAAAAATCAACGGTAAGACGACCGTGAACACTAAAAGTACTAATGAAGGAATCAACATCGCATACGGGAATCCATTATCACGGAAATTCCGAAGTTGCATCTTCAAGGAAGGTACTTCGAGGTTCATGTCGCGCAACTTACCGATTCGATACGCATCGATAAAGTTCCAGACGTAAATGGTGATACCAAAGACAAGTAAAATCAAGGCAATGATGCCCTCGACCATTAGAAAGATCGAGTGATCCCCCCTTACGCCTGGTACCTCACCGAGTGTAATCAAGCCCCAAATCGCTCCGCGATCGCCAGGACCTTTTCCGGCTCCTTTGAAGAACAGTTCAAAGTTGACGAGAAAATATGATAGTACGACGACAAAAAATGTCGCGCCTTTAAGGAATTGTTTATTGTATAGTTGTCCTACTCCTGGAATGATCGACATCAGCGCCGCAATCGTGCGGTGGTTCGTCTTTTTTTCAGGCGTTGGATTCGTCGGGTGTGGTGTTGCAATCGCAGCCATCGTCCGTTCTCCTTTCCAAAGGTCATGTCTGACCTCAGGCTTCTCTTCCAACCATAAAGATGAGGGGGAATTCAAGATCCCCCTCTCTTTATCTCTTTTTCATGGATTCACGCGTTCCATTTACGCTTATTGATTGTTAGCTTCGATTTGTTGCTTGATTTGTTTGACAGCATCATCAGCTGATTTTTGTGCATCTTGCTTGTTTGTTGCAACAAGCTGGAGTGCTGCTGCCATTGGTTCCCAAACTTGACCCATCTCAGCGATGTTCGGCATTGGCACACCGTTTTGTGATTGTGCGAAGACTGCTGCTGCGACTTCGTTATCCTTGATTGCTGCATCTTCTTGAAGCGCAGTGACTGGTGGGATCTCATTGTATTTTTCGAACATTGCTTTCGCGTTCTTTTCACCAGTGAGTGATGCCAAGAACTTCTCAGCCCATTCTGCATTTTCCGAGTATGCTGAAATCGCGTATGTTTTTACACCAACGAATGTTTTAATCGGCTCACCGTTTGGAAGTTTCGGAAGTGCTGAAGCTCCGAGGTTGATGCCTTTTTCTTTATAGCTCGCAACTGCCCATGGACCGTTCATGACAGCAACAGCTTTTTTATCGCCGAAGAGTTGGTCAAGTGCTTGACCACCGCCACCACCGATAAGACCTTTCGGGAAGAGACCTTCTTTGTACCACTTGCCGATGTAATCCATACCTTCGACAGCACCTTTGTTGTTCAAGCCAATATCTGCTGGATCCAATTTGCCACCGTTGTCTTTGAAGACATATCCGCCGTAGCCACCGATTGGACCGTGCGCGAAGTAGAAGTTATCCCAAAGCGCGAGGAATCCGTATTTACCGTCTTTCTTTTGCTCTGTTGAGATCTTGTACAGATCATCCATTGAAGCTGGTGCTTCTTTTAATTCATCTTTATTGAAAAGGAGGATTGGTGTTTCAACTGCTTTCGGATATCCGTAGACTTTACCGTCAAACGTTACTGCTGATTTCGCTGTATCGATGAATGGCTCAAGTGCTTTTTCGCCATCTTTGAGTTCTGCGATCAAGCCTTGGTCAACGACTGTACCGATTTGGTCGTGTGGAAGAAGCATGATGTCCGGTCCTTTACCTGCTGGTCCGTCAAGTGCTACTTTCTTCTGCTGATCTGTCATCTTAACTTCTTTGACTTCAACTTTGACGCCTTCTTTTTCTTCGAACGCTTTAGCTGCCGCTTTAGTCGTTTCAGCTTTTTCAGTGTCTTCCCAGATGACGATCTTGCTTGGTTTTTTACTGCCTGAATCTGAAGATGATGATTCAGAATCTGATCCACCGCCACATGCTGCAAGTGCACCGATTGCCATGACAGATACAGAGAGACCTGCTACGAATTTTTTCATTTCCATGATTAAAATTTCCTCCCCAAGTTAACTTATGAATGATAAGTTTTAATGCACAACGTTTGCATAAAGGCACAACCATTTTCTCATGATAACAACCGAGCAATTGTAAGCGTTTTATGAAAACGTTTGCATCACCTTTACATTTTTATTATACAATCTAAAATCCTTTTGACAAGTCCTTTTATTCAATTATTTTCTTACATTTCAAAACTTTTTATTTTTGATTTCATTATTTGAATCAAATGCTGTAGAGAATAAGTACATAAAAAAGAAAACGTTTTCATTTTTATCGTTTGCACAACATGATGCAAACGATTGCATCATACTCTCGACTTTTATCAGGAATCCTTGATTTCACGGGATTGGAATTGACTTTAAGAAAGCGCTTTACTATTCTTAGGTCGAAGACATAATCAATATGATGCAAGCGATTGCGTTAAGGAGTGACTGCCATGTTTAAAGAAGCTGTGTTTCACCGCGCGATGTCTCCGTTCGTCTATAAATATGATGAGCGAACAATCCACATCCGTTTACAAACGAAAAAAAATGACGTTGATCACGTCGATTTGATTTGGGGCGATCCGTATGATTGGCATACCGAAAACCCAGATGCTGCCGATTGGAACTTCGATCCCTCAAAATCCAACTACTGGAATACATTTGAAACACCGATGAAGCGAAGTGGATCAGATGAACTATATGATTATTGGTTCATCGATGTCGTTCCACCCTTCCGTCGTCTACGATATGGTTTCCGTCTCCATGACAGTGCAACAAGCCAAGTCTTTACAGAGCGTGGATGGTTCGATGAAAAACCGCTCGATGATACAGGCTACTATTTCTGTGTTCCTTTCCTTAATGCAGTCGACGTATTCACTGCACCGGATTGGGTCCAGGATACAGTTTGGTATCAAATCTTCCCAGATCGCTTTGCAAATGGCGATGCGACGAATGATCCAGTTGGTACACTTCCATGGAATAGTACGGCACCGACAACGACGAATCTCTTCGGTGGAGATTTCCAAGGTGTCATCGATCATATTGACTACCTTGTTGAACTCGGCATCACTGGTATTTACTTCTGTCCGATCTTCTTAGCAAAATCGAACCATAAATACGATACGATCGATTACTTAGAAATTGATCCACAGTTTGGCACAAAAGAAAAGTTCAAGGAAATGGTTGATTTGTTACATGCACATGGCATTCGCATCATGCTAGATGCCGTCTTTAATCACGCTGGCTTCCACCATAAAGCCTTTGCTGATATCCGTGAACATGGTAGTCATTCGACATATAAGGAATGGTTCCACTTGCGCGATTTCCCACTCGTGACCGAACCGCTACCGAACTACGATACATTTGCTTTCGTACCTGAGATGCCGAAATTCAATACCGAGAACGATGAAGTAAAGTCATACTTACTCCATGTCGCCCGCTATTGGGTCGAGGAATTCGGAATCGATGGCTGGCGACTCGACGTCGCCAACGAGGTCGATCACGCATTCTGGCGTGATTTCCGTCAAGTCGTCAAATCGGTCAACCCTGACACGTATATCCTTGGTGAAATTTGGCATGATTCACAGGAATGGTTGCTCGGTGACCAGTTTGACGCTGTCATGAACTATCCATTTACGAATGCCGCTTTGAACTTCTTTGCCTTAGATAAGACTAAAGCAACTTCGTATGCGAACGATATGTCGCATGTATTGTTCTCAAACACGATGAATGTCAATGAAGTGACCTTTAATTTAATCGGTTCACACGATACACCACGTGCGTTGACGCGTGCTGGCAATAACAAACAAAAGCTTCGTCTTCTCTTGTTATCGATGTTGACGTTCTCGGGTAGTCCCGTCATCTATTATGGTGATGAAATCGGTCTCGATGGCGATCAAGATCCAGGCTGTCGGAAATGCATGCCATGGGATCCAGAGGAGCAGGATCAGGAGTTATTCGCCTATACGCGACACTTGTTACAGCTTCGAAAGCAGCATAAGACGCTTGCGAACCAAGGTCACATTTCTTTCGTTCATGCGAATGATGAGACGAATACGATCATCATGCGTCGCATGAGCCCGGAAGGATTGTATTATATCTACTTCAACAATTCAGATGTTCCTGTTTCGCTGACCGCTCCACAAGCTGGTCGAGGGCTTGATTTATTGACGAACACGCACCAGCAGACACTTGATGTTTCTCTCCCCGCGTATTCTGGAACGATCGTTCAAGTCTTATAACCACCTAAAAGCCTGTACACCCACCTTCTAAAAAGAAGTTTTGTGTACAGGCTTTTTTCTGTATCCGTTCTCCAAGATAAAAACAAGTTAATGAATGCCATCGAATTAGGGTATAGGGTACAGAAAGGAGGACATCCTCCATGGAAATTTTCTTTTACGCCGGTCTCATCCTCATTGGCTTGTTTACGATCAGTTACTTGAGTGAACGATTCCACGTCCCGAGTATTCTGGCCTTCATCTTGATTGGAATCGTCCTTGGATTTTATTACGATCCTCCCGAAGAACTGAAACTCGGAGGAGAAGCGGGCATCATCGTCCTGTTCTTTTTACTCGGCCTAAAATTTTCAGTGGCGGACTTGCTGATTCAGCTCCGTTCCATTTGGAAAGCAGGAGTCATCGATATTCTACTTTCGTTTGGTGGAACAATCCTGTTGACTTTATCGTTCGGTTTTTCCATCGCCGAATCGTTTTTGATCGGCTGTGTCTTGTATGCGACGAGTTCTTCGATTTCAGCTCGACTGCTCGATCGGGAACCGGATAAACATCAGGATGTGAATCGCTTCGTGCTGTCCCTACTCGTCTTCGAAGATTTGATGGCACCGATCCTACTGACGACGGCCCCGTTCGTTTTAGGGACTGAGACGTTCTCGGTTGCCAAAATCAGCATCATCTTTTTAGGGTTCGCCTTCTTCTTCATTGCTTTAATCATCATGACTTTATTCATCCGAAGACGGAAACGTCTCGTCGATTCACTCTACCGTCATCCTGATGCCGGCATCGGAATCATCGGGTTAATCTTGTTATTTTCCGGTATCGGTATTTTATTCGGATTGTCAGAAGTACTTGGCGCCTTCATCATCGGTATTCTGTTAACCGAACTGGATGAGACGCGTTATCTTAGACGACTAGTCACTCCGTTTCAAGACTTATTATTACCATTGTTCTTTATCACGTTCGGAATGTCATTCGAGTTGACTGACGGATTACCGATTGATCTATTTTTCTTCGCTCTTGTCATTTGGGGAGTCGTCTCTAAATTCTTAGTCGGTTACCTCGGCGGAAGGTCCTTTGGTTTATCGAATTATCATGCGATCGAATCTGGCTTTTGTCTTGGTCCACGTGGTGAATTTTCGATACTTTTCATCACGCTCGCTAGTGGTGCATTCGTGACGTTGACCGGGATATACATTTTTGTTTCTGCTTTTCTTGGAATTCTACTATTCCGTATCTCTACAGGATTGACGAACCGTACACATGCGACCGCACGAAAAATCAAAAAGAAATTGAATTAAAAAGACGTCGGTGCCTCGTGCGTTTCCGACGTCTTTCTTCTATATATGTTCTTCGATTCATCGTCCGACAAAAACAGGGCGTTTTTTTTCGATGAAGGACTCAACCGCGTGACGGTGGTCTTCCGTTTTTCCAGCACGTGACTGATAGATGATTTCTTGAGCTAGCATTTCCTCCAAATTATTTTCATAACTCGCTGCTTGCAGCTGCTTAATGTACCCGATCACTTTCGTCGGACGATTCGCTAGCTGACGAGCAAAAGCTGTGACCTCTTCAGCAAATCGTTCTGCTTCAATGCTTCGCGTCGCAAGGTTGAGCGTAACGGCTTCGTCTGCTGAAATCGTATCACCGAGTAACGCAAGCTCCGTTGCTTTTGCCGCTCCGATCAGTCGAGGTAAGAAATACGGGGCACCCGCATCCGGAACAAGACCGATATTAATGAATCCGAGTGACAATTTCGCTTCAGAGTGGACGAGCCGGAAATCACAAGCAAGCGTCAATGATAAACCGGCACCTGCTGCAACACCATTGATGGCAGCAATCGTCGGTTTTTTCGATTTAGCGAGTGCCCGAACGACAGGATGATAATACTGCTGTAGATATTCACCATGATCGAGCTCAGGCGAGACGGTTTTCAAATCTTGTCCTGCACAAAAACCGCGTCCTTCACCAGTCAAGACGATGACACGTACTTCCTCATCCTGATTCGCTTCTTCTAGAGCGTCTGCCAGCTCTTCTAATAAATTCGACGTTAATGCATTCAGTTGTTTGGGTCGAGCGAGCGTTAGCGTTGCGATTTGATCCTTGACGACATAATGCATTTCTCGTTTCATCAGATTCCCCTACCTTTTAAAAAATGAATGATTGTTCATTATGATGTATTCGTGATATTTTATGAAAATCCTTTTAAATCTCTATTTTTTCGATGAAAGACAAAAAACCCTCTTTCATTATGAAAATCGAAGGCGTATAGTTTCAAAAAGATAAAGAAACACTATTCGTTTTATGAAACAAAGGGGATTTATTTTATGAAAACAGTCAAGCAACCAAGCTTATTCCACATTACGTGGCCATTATTCATTGAAATCGCACTGCATATGAGTCTCGGAATCATTGCAACGTTGATTTTAAGTTATTACTCAGATAGCGCTGCTGCGGCAGTCGGTGTATCCAATCAAATTTTGAATATCTTCATTATTCTCTTTAACATCACCTCGGTCGGTGCAACGATCATCATTGGTCAGTACCTCGGTGCAAGAAAGACGCAAAACGCTCGTCAAACGGCTCGTTCTGCTTTTGCGATTAACTTGTATACCGGCCTAATCGTTTCTCTGACCGTCGTGTTGTTCGGAAGACAACTCCTTGGATTTTTCTCGTTAGAAGGAGAGACGCTCGTCTATGGCGAAACGTTCATTAAGATCGTTGGTCTGTTCCTTTTCTTAGAAGCCATCTCATTGACACTGGGTGCGATTCTTCGGAGTCATGGATTCACTAAAAATGCTATGTACGTCACGCTACTGATGAATTTCGTTAGTGCTTTTGGTAACGTCATCGCTGTTCTTGGACTCTTCGGCATTCCCGTTCTCGGTGTTGCTGGTGTCGCTTGGTCGATCGTCATCGCCCGGACAATCGCTGTCCTTGTGTTGTTCTTTGTCGTTTACCGCAAACTTTCTTTACGTTTTACAGTAAAAGACTTGATTCATTTCAATCGTGAGGATGTGAAACGAATCATGAACATCGGAATCCCATCTGCTGGTGAAGGGATCTCGTATCAATTCTCACAACTCATCATCACAGGATTCATCGCAACAATTGGTGAAGCAGCGTTGTCTGCTCGTGTTTATGTATCGAATATCACAATGCTTTGTTTCTTATTCACACTTGCGATCGCGCAAGGAACGCAATTACTCGTCGCACGCCAAGTTGGTGCGCAACAATTCGAACAAGCATACGGACGGGCTGTGAAAACATTGAAGATCGCTGTTTTCGCAAGCTTCATCTCAGCTGTTGCACTTGCTTCATTCGGTTCATCGATTCTATCAGCGTTCACATCAAGTCCTGAAATCATTGCAATCGGTATCCCACTACTCTGGGCAAGCGTCATTCTTGAACCAGGTCGCGCGATGAACATCGTGCTCATGGGAACTCTTAAATCGGCAGGAGATGTTCGTTTCCCTGTCGCCATCGGTATTCTATCGATGTGGGGAATAGCGGTCGTCCTCAGTTATACACTTGGTCTTGGTTTCGGTCTTGGTTTACTTGGAATCTGGATTGCCTTCTCTGCTGACGAATGGTTCCGTGGCATTTTCGCCATGAAACGTTGGCACGGACGGAAATGGGTCCAATACTCACTCGTCAAAGGAGAAACACATGAGCAAAACGAACGTCGAGAGGCTTCTGAAGCAGTCTAAGATTGACTTTGAATCCCTCACTTATCCTGTTGATCTTGATGATTTATCTGCTGAAGCCGTCGCTAGAAAGATTAATTACCCCCTTTCGACCATTTTTAAAACCCTTGTTTTGAAAATGGTCGAAAATAAATATGTCTTCGTCGTCATTTCGGGGGAAGAAGAACTCTCTCTAAAGGCAGCGGCTAAAGCATTGCATTCGAAAAAAGTCGCGCTTGTTCCGATGAAGGAGTTAGAATTCCTGACTGGCTATATTCGAGGTGGTGTCTCTGCTATCGGTGCTAAGAAGAATTTTCCCGTTCTTTTATCGGATCGTGCTATCCATGAACCATTCATCATCATATCCGCTGGAAAACGTGGACATCAAGTTCGATTGAATCCTCATGATTTTTTATCTTTCACTCAAGGGATTCTCTTTACAAACGGCTGAATTCCATCTCCTAACTATGATATGATGAGTAGTATCGATGAAGTGGCAGGAGGAATCATTTTGTGGAAAGATCGTGTTCGTAATTCAATACCCAACCTATTTACGTTCGGAAATCTGTATTGTGGTTTTTTAGCCATCGTCATGGCAGCAAAAGGTGATTTTCAAAATGCCACCTTACTAATCGTCATCGCGATGATGCTTGATAGTCTGGACGGACGTCTTGCTCGGATGCTTGGTGTAGCAGGCGACTTCGGAAAAGAACTGGACTCATTAGCAGATATCGTGACATTCGGTGTCGCACCTGCAATGATGGCCTACTATACGTATTTCTATGAATTCGGAGAAGTTGGTTTACTAATCTCTGCTCTGTTCCCGTTGTTCGGCGCATTCCGTCTTGCCCGGTTTAATTTATCGGCAACGAATGTGGCATCTGCTTATTTTTCAGGTGTACCGATTACAGCGGCAGGTGGTATTTTGGCCGTCGTCACGTTGTTTAGCGGACGAATGAATGATTTGATGGTTCCACTCGTCTTCACAGGTCTTGCCTTCTTGATGGTCAGTCGTGTCAAGATTCCAAGTTTCAAAGACATTCCCGTCCCGCGCCATACATTTGTCATCACCTTTACATTGCTGTACGTGACGTATGTCATGATTGCTCGTAGTAATGAATGGTCGACTTTTTGGTTCGTCGCTGTTCCGTTATACATCGCGTTTCTCCTTTTCTCATTTATCAAAAAGAAGAAGCAAAAGCAACATTCAAATGGCTGATGACCTCAAGTGGTCTAGTTTCTCGTACGAGAAACTAGACCACTTTTTTTATTGGACCGCTTCTCCCTCGCTCGTTTTCAAGATATATGGGTATACTTATGACAGAAGCTATCACGGAAATGGAGGAATGTCACGCATGGAACAGTTCCATAAACGTCTTTGGATTTTCTTTTCGATTTGGTTTACCATCGGCTTGATCTTAGTCGGATTTTCTATACTACCCCCTTGGCTCGAATGGGCCAACGCCGTTTTTTTATTCGCTTCCGGCTTATACGCTGCCCTCTACTTTTGGCATGTCTTACCGAAGGGACGCCTTGTCATCCCCTTCATCTTCTTTGGTTCGATCATCATCGAGTCGATTGGCGTTCATACCGGTTGGCCGTTTGGAACATATCGTTATGAATCCGACTTTGGTGTGCAATTATTAGGTGTGCCGATTACGATCGGGGCTGCATGGTTGTCGGTCATGGGTGCGAGTCTCGCTTTCTCCCGTTTGTTCTCGTTTCGCTATAGTACACTGATTCTCGTTCCATTGTTTGCCGTTTGGCTCGATTTAGCGATCGATCCTGTTGCTGCTAATGTGAAGTCTTATTGGCTTTGGCAAGACGGTGGCTGGTATTACGATATTCCGACACAGAACTTCTTCGGGTGGTATGGAACGGCGCTCGTCTTTTCCTTTTTTATCAGTCGCTATCAAGTTAAGGCGACGGATGCCTCACTCGAGCAAAACAACCAATATCTCTTTTTAATGTTGCACACCTTATTCGGCGTAACGGCAGGAGTTTCTAGTCTCTATGGCGTCACTTTGATCAGCTTAAGTGCATTCATCATCTACTTCATTGTGAAACGAGGGGTTATCGTTGAAAGAAGCAAACAAAAGCAAATTAGCTGAGACCGTATTTCATACGTATGTCGATCATGCTTTGATTCAGCGTCATTTTCATCGTGTTTTATACCGCGCAGACGATCTACCCGTCCCAGGGCTCATGCTTGCTACGCATAGTTCTTGGTGGGATGGCATGATTCTCTTTCATTTAGATCAAACCTGTTTCCGTCATGATCCGTATGTCATGATTGACCAGGCAGGACTCGCCCGTTTTCCATTCTTCTCCCGTCTCGGAGCTTTCTCTGTCGACCGGACATCGTTCTCTGATATCAAGACAAGCCTTCAATATGCAAAAGCACAACTCCAAAACGGAAGCAGCGTCTGGATGTTTCCTCAAGGTGAGGAACGGCATCAAGAAGAACGACCGATGCATTTAGCAAGTGGAGCAACGCAATTAATGCGTCATGCGGATACCGTGTCTCTCGTCGCCTTCTACTATTCGTACGGACATGAACAGCAACCGGATGTCTATGTAAGGACGCGTCGCTTTTATCCATTGTCTGACGAACGATCCAGTGTCCAAGTAAAACGTCTGACAGTAGAGCTAACAGCACTATATGACGACATACGAGCAGATGCGATGGCAGAGCGTGTTGATTTGTATCGCTGTATCTCAAAACGAAGGGAACCACTCCCTGCGCGAACGGAACGCTGGTTACGGGCACTTCGGTCATGAGTTGGTTCTTTTTTTTCTTCGCTCTAGCTGTCTGTCTCTACACATGGGTCAATTTAGCTTTTTTACCTCGATTAACGGATGCCGTTCAACCAGATAGTCTAGCAATCTGCATCCCGTTACGTAACGAGGAGCGCAATGTACGAAAATTATTAGACGCACTGGAACCAGCTTTGACATCAGGGATGCACGTCTACTTATATGAAGATCGTTCGACCGATCGGACGCGTGAGTTATTGCTCGATCGGATTGGTCAAGACAATCGTTTTACGGTGATTGATGGTCTTCCCTTACCAGTAGGCTGGGCAGGAAAGGTCCATGCGTGTCATCAACTCGCGAGACGAACGACAGAGGACTATCTATTATTTCTCGATGCTGATGTGACACTGACACCTGATGCAATCTGTCGCTTATACGGAACGTTACGAACAGAACGAGCCGTGTTCCTTTCCGGTTTTCCGTCATTTCCTGTACCGACGTTTCTCGGGAAGTGTTTGATTCCGATACAACATGTTCTTATCGCACAGCATCTTCCGATTCCGTTTCGCAAGGTGAAACATCCGGCTTTTGCCGCTGCGAACGGTATGGTCGTGCTCGTCGAACGACAGGCTTACGAACAAGTCGGTGGACATGACAGTATTCGAACGGCTCTTGTGGACGACCTAGAGCTTTGTCGTACATTTAAACGACATGGATGGACAACGACACTTGTCGAAGTCGCCCCAGTTGTTTCTTGCGACATGTACGCCACGAATGAAGAGGTCTGGCAAGGTTTTCTAAAGAATGTCTTTCGTGGGATGAACGATTCCTACACCGTCGGATCATACTTTCTACTCTTTTACTTGATTCAAGCAAGCATCCTTCCTTATCTCATCATCCATCCTTCTTGGCAGATGGGTGCCGCGTTATTCCTTCTCTATATGGCGCGGTTACGGATCGATGGTGCAGCGCGGATTCGACATGTTTGGTGGCTTCATCCACTGGCGGTACTCCTTTATGTCATCTTGCTAGCCAGTGCGATGATTCGAAGCTTTAGGAAACGGGAAATCACATGGAAGGGTCGAACCTATTCATAAGGAGGAATCAATAGTATGAAACATATAGCTGTCATCGGAGCCGGTCTTGGTGGACTCAGCGCCGCCATTTCATTAGCTGCAAAAGGGTTTCGTGTCACTGTCGTCGAGCGTAATGCACATATTGGCGGCAAGATGATGCCGATCGTCACAGAAGGACATCGCTTCGACTTCGGACCGAATACGATCACAATGCCGGAAGTCTTTCAGTCTGTCATTCTCGAATCCGGTGCGGATCCTGATGAATACTTTACATTTACGAAACTCGAGCGCCATACGATCAATCACTTTTCAGACGGACGCACGTTAACCTTTTCGTCTGGGCGCGAAGCGATGCGAACAGAAGTAGATCGTTTCACGAACGGTCAGTTGGCGAAGAACGATATTACCGGTTACCAAGAGGAAGTCGCGAAGTTGCATACGATCGCCAAACGACAATTTTTCACAAATATCGATTCATATGTCCGCCCTTCCCTTTGGCGTGACATGCTAAAAGTGCATCCCTTTCAAAGTCTCCATGGACTGCATAAACACTACTTTAAGGATAAAGAGTTAATTCAGGCACTTGATCGTTATGCGACATATATCGGGAGCAGTCCGTATCAAACACCTGCTACCTTCAGTTTAATCGCTCATTTAGAATTGAATGACGGCGTCTACTTCACGAATGGCGGCAATACAGCAATCGCAGAAGGATTCGCTCGACGTGCAAAAGAACTCGGTGTCGTCTTCCGGCTTGGAGATGAGGTGACCCAGATCGAAGTCGTCGACGGACAAGCAACGGAAATCGAATTGAATCATTTAGAGTATCTACCCGTCGACTTCGTCGTCATGAACGGTGATTTGTTGACACAATATCCACGTCTGATCTCAGAAACCGCACGACCTGATTTTAAAAATCCGACGCCTGCTCAAGTCGAACCGTCCATTTCTGCCTATGTCCGTTGTATCGGTCTCTCACGTCGGATCGAAGGACTGGCTCATCATAACGTCTTCTTCTCTTCAGATTACGAAGCAGAGTTCAAAGCACTTTTTGATGAAAAACGTTATGCGGAGGAACCGACGATCTATATCTCCAATTCTTCCGTCACAGCCCCAGAAATGGGACAAGCGGGTGACAATCTGTTTGTACTCGTCAACGCGCCTGCGACAGATACTGGACATGCGATTGATTTTGATACGTATGATCAACTGATCAATCAACGGTTGCAGTCGTTTGGAATTGATATTTCATCAGATGTCGTCTACGAACAACGGGTCACACCACAGGATATCGAACAAACCTTCTTTGCTTATCACGGCTCGTTGTATGGCTTGTCATCCAATGGCATCCGGTCGTCTTTCCTCCGTCCGAGCAACCGTTCAAAGAATGTTCACAATTTGTTTTTTGCTGGTGGATCAACGCATCCTGGTGGTGGTAGTCCAATGGTGACGCTTTCAGGAAAACTAGCAAGTGAACGAATCGTCTCTGCTGTCGCCGCTACCCTGTGAACGTTATGTGAATTGCATATCAATCACTTGTACGGACAACTAAGATTTGATACGATTACTTCGAGTTCAAGAGGTAGTGATTGACCCCACATCCTCAATCAAGCGCAAGGTGACTTCCCCGAGTCAAGAGCGTTGAAGAACTTACTTTTTCTAACCAGCGAAATCAAATGGGACCCACCCATTTCATCACGTGACTCATCGTGTGTCCATTCGCATGACTTACGACGTTCCCCCTTAGATCGTCTCATCCGAATGGTCCACAGATAGCTCGATAAAGAAAAGACCATCCCCGTGGTCAAAATAGACCTATCTCGTAGTCCAGATGTTCGCTCTGGTGTAGAAGTAATCTGAGACTCCCCGGTCTCAGACCATAGAAAAAAAGACCTTGGTCCCCGCCAAGGTCTTTTTTCTATAGTCTTGTATTAAATCGTTGCGAGCAACTTCATCTTTTGCCAACGGCTGACGTACGCACGCTTCGTAAAAACGTCGTAATGATTATCCCTTGCCGCATCGAGGATACCACGGTATAAGAAGGCAGCTGCCTTTAAAGCGCGTCTGCTCTCCCGCGGATACCGATCAAACGATGGAATCGCCGCATCATACAGATGCTCTGCTCGAAGTGCAACCTCTTCCCAGAGACCAATGAAGTCTCCTGAAGGGCAACCAGCGAGTAACGACTCCGCTGTGACACCGTATGTCTCCATCCATGAATGGGGCAAGTAGATGCGGCCGCGTTTTGCATCTTCTCCGACGTCTCGCAATATATTCGTTAGTTGCATCGCGATTCCAAGATCAATAGCAGATTTACGGAGATCAGGCTGTTGCGGTGCAAGGATTGGCAATAACATTAAACCGACAGTACTCGCTACGTAATAACTGTATTGCTCTGTCTCCTCAAGCGTCTGATAACGATTTTTCTCGATATCCCAACGCATTCCTTCCGCGAGCTCAAGAAATGGTGTCTCATCCATTTCATAACGTTCAAATACGTCTGCTAACGCGATCCATAGCGGTTTATCCAGTACTTCGCCATCACGGAATCGTTTGAATTCATTCAAGAAAGCCAGTAAACTCTCTTTCGGCGTATCCGACTCATCGACGGTATCATCGAGGAACCGGCAAAATGTATAAATGGCATAAACAGCTTGTCGATCTGCTTTTGGTAAGAGTGAAAAGGCTTTATAGAACGTTTTAGATCCGGACTGAATGACTTCCTCACATTTGATATACGCGTTCTGGATCGTCACTGAATTCATGTTTCCACCCCATCTCTTGTTCCATTCGGTTTACGAGTATCGTTGCGCCCATCATAACGACTGGTACTCCTCCACACGGATGCACCGATGCACCGACGGCATATAGTCGATCGATATCCGGATACGGTTTTGCCTGTGTCTTTAAGGCAGCCGATTGGCGAATCGTCGGCGCAATCCCAAAACTACCTCCCTGATATAACCCAAAGGCCTGTGCATCATTCGGTGTACGAATCTTCATTTCTTGTATCTTTTCCCGGAATCCCGGATGATGATGCTCAATTTTTTCAAGTACAGTCTCGATGAAGTCTACTTTTTCATAATTTTCTACACCATAGCCACGCGGAGAAGGAATTAATGAATAGACGACGCTATCGTCCGTTCCTGTCAAACTACGGTCAATCTGACTCGGATGGAAAAGATAGACTGCCGGATGTTTTGGTAAGCGTCCTTTTTTAAAGATATTCGTCATGAGCGGTTCCAAGTCGTTTGGCATCAAAAAACGATGCACCGGTAAATCGACTTTCCCTTTCATCTTGAAATACAGCAACAGCGTACCGCCTGAAGGAGTATATGTTTTGGGTTGTTTACCTTCTACAAGACGTTCCATCAATGGAAACTCTCCATTTAGTACGATTTGATCGAATGCTTCATGTGTTCCATCTTGTAAGACAATTTCCTTTGCCTGTCCTTGGTCAACGACGATCCGTTCGACTGGTGCTTCAAAGACGAATCGGACACCTCGTTCGACTAACGTGTCATACATGCGTTCAGCCAGTGAGAAATAGCCACCTTTTACATACCAGACACCTTCTGCTTGTTCCCGGTACGGAATCAAACCATAGATGGATGGTGTCGTATACGGATTTCCTCCGATATAAAATGTTGGGAAACTGTATGCCATGCGCAAATATTTACTCTTGAAGTATCGCTTCAAATGATCATGCGCTGTCTCTAAAGCGTGCATCTGTAATAATGGACGCATCATTTCTGGATGCAACAGCTCCGTTTTCCGACGATAACCACGTTCTAAAAATTTCGATACACTCGTCTTATAATCCTTTTCTTTTTGATGCATGAATTCATAAAATCCACGACCTTCGCCGAATTGGCGTTCGATCGCAATGGCTTGGTCCACGACATCAGATACTTTCGTAACGACGGTCCCGTCGTCGAAGTGAAGGTCATACAATGGATCCACCCGTTCGAGTTTTACTCCCGTCACGCCTGCTTCTGCCAACTGCTCTTTCAACTTACCTGGCATCAGGACGATTGTCGGACCTTCATCGATGCGTCCACCGGATTCAAAATCGACGGATCGTAATCGACCACCGACATGCGCTTCTTTTTCAAAAATCGTAATCTCGACTCCCGGATGTCTTGCTGTCAGCAAAAGTGCTGCATGCAGTGTTCCGACGCCTGCTCCTACGAATCCTATTTTCATATCCGCACCCCTTCTTTTTTGAGCACGAGTTCTGCCGTGATACGCGCAGATTCGAAGATTGTTGGTAAGCCGCTCCCTGGGTGTGTACCTCCCCCTACAAGATACAAGTGATCCAGCTCTTCAAACTGGTTATGCGGTCGGAAATACATCATCTGTGTCAACTGATGCCCAAGGTTAAACGTCGCTCCTTGATGGATCCCCATCGCTTCCCAATCGTCCGGCGTGAACATCTCTTCGACTTCGATTGCCGCTTCAATCCCTTGATACGGTGAACGCGTTTCAAGCGTATCCAGAACACGTCGACGTAATTTTGGTCCTTCGATCGACCAATCGAGTTCCGAGTAATTGTTCGGAACCGGAACTAGCACATACATGGCGGACTTTCCTTCAGGTGCTAGTGTCGGATCAAGAACGGATGGATTTTGAACATAAAATGAAAAATCATCGGATAATTCTAAAGTCTGCGTCATCTCGCGAACGTTTTTCTCGTAGTCTTCCGCAAAATAAATCGTGTGATGTGGCGCATCGAATGTCCGATTGACGCCAAGATACAACATGAACGTCGAACACGAGAATTTTTTGCGATCAATTTTTGGTCGGGACCATTTTTTCAGTACTCCTTCCGGTACAAGGTGATTCATTGCATGTGCGAAATCAGCACCGACGATGACTTCATCAAATAACTCATGCTGACCTGACTCAAGGATGACCCCTTCGACGACTTTGCCGTTTAAGATCAATTGCTTGATGCCTGTACCTAACTGAACCGTTCCACCGAGTTCTTCGAGGGCACGTTGCATCGCAAGTGGCACCTGATGCATCCCACCAATCGGATGATGGACACCGTATGCATGTTCCATGTAAGACAAGATGGAGAAACCTCCTGGGCATTCCCAAGCCGACATCCCTAAGTACTTCGCTTGGAACGTAAAGGCATACTTCAGTTCTTCGCTCGTGAAATAGTCGGACAAGACATCATAAAGTGATCGCCCGAGTGAGAGACGCGGAAGTGCTGTTAAGACACGCGGTGACAAGTAGTCCGTTAATCGGTCATGACGTGTCTGTAGAATCGGCATCAACTTACCGAGCTTTAACGCTTGCTCTGCCATGAATCGATCGTACCCTTCCCCATTTCCCGGAAAGTGACGCTCGATCGTCTCTTTCATCCGGTCCCGATCCGTCGTCATCGTAAACTGTTCTGTTCCACCTTTGAAATAGAGTGTATACATCGGATCAAGTGCCTTTAGATCTAAATAATCTTCTAACCGTAGACCAGCTTCGTGAAAGACGTTTTCTAAAATATGCGGCATATTAAGAAAAGTCGGTCCTCGATCAAATGTGTATTCACCTAGCTTGACGGCAGAAGTTCGTCCACCGACTTGCGTCTGTTTTTCATAAACGGTGACGTCTACTCCTTTTCCTGCTAATAACAAGGCACATGCAAGTCCCCCTGGTCCGGCTCCTATCACTGCTACGCGTCGCTTCACCCAAATCTCTCCTTTTTATCTCTCATCGTTTCAACTATTATACTAAGCACATAGTAAGAGCGACAAATTTGAACTGTCTTCCAACTGTAAAAACGCCAGACTTCGCTTAGGAAGTGGCGTTTGCAGTCACGATATACCAAGCACCTTCTTTTAAGAATGGTGTGATCGAAATATTTCCAAACCCAGCTTTCGATAAATCTTCTTTCAATTCTTCCTGACTTGGTAATGGATACAAATTCTCATGCAACGTCATTAAGGCATTGAATGCTGCTGAGAACGGTGCACCATGTGAACTGTCACGAAGTGGAGTGACGAGAATGACTGTTCCATCATCTTTGACGAAACGGCGTACCCCTTTTAGTAAAGCAAGACGTTCCGGTTGCGGGAAGTAATACAAAATATTATTCATCATGACACCGTCATATGTCTCTTTCACATCAAACGTTTTAATGTCCCCGACGACAAAATCAATCTCTCCGCTCGTATCTCGTCGTTTTGCTTCGGCGATGACGGATTCTTCAATATCGATTCCGGCGAGTCGTAAGTCCGGCAATGCCTCGTGAATTTTACGGAGATATCCACCATAAGCACAACCAATATCAAGTAGTGATGTCAGATTGCGACTCCGAATGATATGGCGTACTGCCGGGAAAGCAACAGTCTCAACGAGAGCTGAAGTTTCAGCCACGATGTCTCCATGTTCCTCTCCATTGAAGGTCTTTTGTTGACCCTCTTCTAAAAACTGAGGATAAGAGAATAGGGCTGGTAAGTGCAGCTCCATCATTTCCGATAACATGAATCCGATACTGCGATCGTCTGATTGAGAGAGTTCCGGAAGAACATGGCGAGTCGCTGTATAGCGTAAATCTTTTTTCTTCAAGTGACCGACTGCGACGCCAACTTCGAACCAGCGGGATAACGCTTCCTGTGTCAGCGGACGCTGCATTCGTAACTGTGCCTCTGCTTGTGTTGCCCCTGTTTGAAGAGCATCGAATAATCCATATTTATAACCGATGTATCCATGCCAGAGTGGTAACACCGGTTCTGCGCGTTTCATCCATTTCCGTGCCCGGAAGACCTTCGTCCATTCCTTCAACTGTGCCACAAGCGTTCCCCTCTCTACTGTGTAATACATCCCTTTTCCCAAATAACAACCACTTGTAAACAAAAATTACTAGCAGACACGACAAAAAGAGTCCTTTCAACCCAAAAGGTCGAAAAGGACTCTTTGATTTCGCATGAAATTAGAAAAACTTCATACCGTATGGAAGCGAATAACCAAGGAATATTGTCACAAGGACAAGCACGATGAATCCGATGACGAAACCGGAATAGGCTTTTCCTTTTTTGACACGAACGAGTGTCAATTCTCCGAAGATGAGCGTCAAAAGACCTGCTGTGATCTTCGCATGGTAGAGAGGATCTGGATTTTCAGACACCCCCATGATTTTAATGTACAGGTAAAGACCTGTCGCGAACGTCAATAAAAGTAGAAGACGGAACGCCATATGAATGCCTTTTGCGGCTTTCTTATTGTTCTTGTACATCGAAAACGCGACGAAGAACGTAACCAATAAAAGTACCCAAAGTAAGACGTGTGTGTGAACGAATGCTGTGATTGGCATTTCATTTCCTCCTTTCTTTTCCTATTTCATCGTATCTGATTTCCGTACGAACACCTAGTGTTATTTTGTTGCTATATGATTTTTTCAGGAGATTGTCACATGTGTGGACTGAACGAGTGGGAATTTGACAGTGAAAAGACTCCCTTCCCTTACGACCGATTCCACATGAATTTCTCCCCCATGACCGGTGACGATTTCTTTACAGATGGCTAGACCAAGGCCCGTACCACCGATTTTCCGACTATCCGAGTTATCGACGCGGTAAAACTTTTCGAATAGACGACTGAGTGATTGTTTCGGAATCCCGATTCCCTCATCCCGAACTTGAAGAATGACTTGATCACGTGATGTCGTGAGTACGACATCAATCGCACCACCAGATGGTGAGTATTTCACCGCATTATTCAATAAATTATTGAGTAACTGTCTAATTTTTTCTTCATCTGCTTCAATGACAGGCAACTGATTTCCTTCGTGACGGAACGTAATCCGGTGGGCTTGTGTCGAAGCCGCATAAAAGTGTGTCGTTTCTTCAGCAATCGCATGAATGTTCACAGATGTCTTTTTGTATGATTGTGTACCTGACTCCATGCGCTGGACGTCTAAGAAATCGTTGACGAGATTCGCAAGACGTTCCGTTTCGGAATGGATCGTCCGTAAGTATCGATCTTGGCGCGATTCTTCAATATCTCGATTGAGCATGAGCTCTGTAAAACCATAAATCGAAGAAAGCGGTGTTCGAAGTTCATGAGATACAGTCGAAACGAGTTCTGATTTCAAACGATCCATTTCGGTTTCTTTCGTCACATCCCGCATGACAAGCATCGTTCCTTTATGCACCTGATGAATGTGAATCACCTCGACATAAAATTGAATGAATACCGTTTCGTTTCTAATCGAGAACTGTAGACTATCTGTCGGTAATTCTCCACGAAGAACTGAATCAACATATCGACTGAAGTTTTCCGGTTCATCGACGACGGATTGAATGACTTCTAAGCATGTTTGAAGTGTTTCTTGTTCCGCCTGGACACCATATCGTAATTCCGGGAATAGATCGTACAGCGGTCGATTGACGAAGACCTCTTCTTTACCCGGTTCAAGATAGATGACCGCTTCACGAATCGAATCGAGAATCCGTTCCGTTTTCGTTTTTTCTCTCGTCATCTCGTCAAACAAACGCATCCGGAGAAGGGATAACGACAATTGACGAGAGAAGGACATGACATCCCGCATCTGTTCATTCGTAAACTGATCGCGGTAACGGACCAGATAGATATACGCGATGATATCATCTGCGGTTGGATCGAGAATCGGCACAGCCGTTTCATACATATAGTACGGGTACGGTAACGGATGATTGCTCGCGACTTGTTTAGAAGAGTGAACTGGTGTCTTGAGTGATTCTGCTCGTTTTAACAGTGACGCATCGTTTTGAAGTAACCGCTCTGCCAGTTCATCCGTCATACCATAGGTGACGACGGAATAACTCTCTTCCTCATCGACGAATACTAATGCACCAATTTCAGAATCCGTGATCGTGACGAGCTTCTCGATGATTTCCGGATAAGCGGTCAACGATTCACGTGCCGCGAGCGTCTCTGTCAGATCATTCCGGTACTGAAGGTGTTGTTCATTGCGCATCGTCAGTTCCAATGCTTCTTCAAGTTCCTGTTGTTGTGCTTGCAATTCTTCTTGCTGCGCTTGTAATTCTTCCTGCTGGGCTTGCAACTCTTCATTTTTTGC
This sequence comes from Exiguobacterium sp. UBA6309, assembly GCF_002439205.1. Lineage (NCBI taxonomy): Bacteria > Bacillati > Bacillota > Bacilli > Caryophanales > Exiguobacterium > Exiguobacterium sp. UBA6309. Next base: position 199,705 of record NZ_DJTL01000009.1, read on the forward strand.
CAATAGATGCTGTTTATTCTCAGAAATCGAACTTGCCATCTGATTAAACGATAGTGCTAAAATACCAATCTCATCTTTACGATTCGGTACTTTGACGCTTAAAACATCTTCACCATTCGCAAGCCGTTGACTGTTCTTGACGAGAGACAGTAATTCAATCGTGATGCGACGAATGAATGGATAGATGAAGAAGATCAAAACAGCGATCAAAACGACGATATTCGCTAACCAAATCAGTTGCGTCGTTCGGATTTCCTGCTCCAATTGATCACTTGTCCGTTGTGCCCAATCTTCCAAAAATTCACGATAACCGCCGAGTGCCAGTTCACTTTTATTAATCTCTGATAATACATCGATGTTTCCTTGACTATCTAACTGAATCTTTCCTTCAGTTATCAACTTCTGACCGAGTGGCAATTCAGCTAGCGTCGTTCCTTTCAAGAAGGATTCTGTAATATCTCCTGACTCTTTCGTTTTGACATAGGATTGAACAAGCGGCAAGATTGCATCGAAATAGTATTGATATAGTTCTCTCGAGGACTGGGCGAATGCCTTTCCTTGATCGTAGATTGCATTTTTTTCGAACCAATCCGTTTGCTGAGCAATCTTATCTTGTTGAGCCATGACTTGGGTATACAATTCTTCATTTCCCATCAAGGCATAGCCACGCATGTTGAATTGAACATCCTGCCATTCTTCCCATAGAGCCCCTGCGCGTGCACTACGATCTCGGATGTCTTCTAATTTCGCCCGTGTCGCTTGCAATTTCGTGTCCGTGTAGTTGTAGACGATCAATGATGAAATCATCAATGTAGCTAATACGACATAAAAGGATGCCATAAGTTGGCGTCCGATTTTTCGATTAATCCACTTGGTGATCACTCAATATTCCTCCTACTACATCAATCAACTCAAGAGGACTAAAGGGTTTCGAAAAGAAGTAGTTTGCACCGATTTCTTCCGCGCGCTCTCGATCAGATTGTTGACTTTTAGCGGTCAACATCATAATTTTCAAGTGTTGCTTATCTGGATGTTGTCGAACTTTTTCGATGACTTCGATTCCTGTCATCCCAGGCATCATGTAATCCAACAGAACGAGGTCATATTCCGTGTTCATGATTTTTTGATATGCCTCGTCTCCGTCCGTCGCTTCATCAATCGTATATCCTTCATCTTCTAGTGTATCAAGTACCAACATACGTAAGACATCTTCATCTTCTGCTAATAAAATACGTGCCATCTATTAAAACCTCCCAAAATTAACCATCATTAAAGTGACATATCTTCTTTATTTTACACAGTTTTTTCACAATAAGAAACGGAAATCACTCCATACCTTGATTTTATTCCTTTATTCCTCATCCCTCTTTCGACCTATACTAAAACCTCCCTCGCCTCTACCTGAAGTAGGAGGACAAGAGAGGTCTCAGTCGTAAAATTAAACTAAATCAATCGTTTCTCCTAAAGCAAAAGCATAAATGACTTTCCGCGAGATTCGAATATGAAGAATAGCTTCTAATGCTTCTTGGTATAGATTCAATTGAGTCGCATACCGTTCACGTAACACATCAGCAGGTGTCTGTCCGACTTCCGTCGTAACGATTTGATCCGATTTATAGTCGAGTAAGATATATGACTCCCCATCCTGAATCAAGCAGTCGACGATTCCCTGCATGACTGCGTCATCCACTGGACCCGTCCAGTCTTTCCGAAAACGTGATGCTCCGATTTTATACGTAAACGGTAACTCTCGATAGACGTGGTTTGTCCGTAGTCGTTCGCTGAACAATTGTCCGATCTCGGAGTCTAGGAACTCTTGCAACTGTGGTGTTGCTTCCCGCATCGTCGTTGCTTCGATAGGTGTGATTCGTTCCATCGTTTCCCATTGATCGATCTGTTCTGAAATCGCTGTATCCGGTTTGTATAATTGCATCGCTAGGTGTAGGACCGTTCCTCGTTCCGCTCCACTAAGTACAGGTCCAAGGAATTGTGGCGTTCGGTAATACGTCGTCTGGCGATACGTCGTTTCAAATGCTGCGCGTTCCAACTGTTCCGCGCGCTTCAGTTCCGTGACGGTCTGTTTCGCTGCCGTCTCTGTCGCGAGTAGATGCGGATACTGATACGAAAATGCCGCTTCAACGATTTCTTTGACATGCGTATTGACGGGCACATCAATTTTTTCAAGCTTTTGAACGTGTTCGAGTTGCTCCACGAGTGTTGAGATTTCTTGATACGGTGCTAACTCCTCTAAAGACATCACGCGAATCGACCAGTTCGTCTCATCCGGACGTAGTAAACTACTGCGTAAGACTGCCGGAACGACCCATTCCGCATAACTCTTCGCTTGGCGCCGGTCATTTTCAGGTAGTAAGACTTCGTCGAGTGGCGTCATCTGCCAGGCCACCATTTGATCTTCTAAATCCTTGACTGTCCCAACGAGAATCAATTTTTCCTTCGCTCGAGTCATTGCAACATACAAGACGCGCATCTCTTCTGCCTTCATCTCGCGATCCATTTCCCGACGGATGACTTCCTTCAATAGCGTTCCAGATCGCAAACGACGAATCGGATCAATGGCGTCTAGAGCAATGCCATATGTCTTATGCAACTGGATGGCCTGCATTTGATCCTGTTTGTTGAATTGCTTCGTCAATTGGCTGACAATCGTCACGGGGAACTCGAGTCCTTTTGATTGGTGGATCGTCATGATTCGAACGACGTCCTCGTCTTCTCCAAGCGAACGGGCTTCTGCGAAGTCTTCTCCTCGTTCGATCAACCGATTGATCAGGCGTAGAAAACGATACAATCCACGATAACCGGACGTCTCATATTGCTTCGCTCGCTCATATAAGGCGTTCAAGTTGGCATGACGACTTTTGCCTCCGGCGAGACAGCCGACGTACTCAAAATAGCCGGTCTGATCAAAGAGCGATCGAATGAAGGCAGGTAGGGCACTCCCACGCGCTTCAGTTCGCCATGATTGAATCTGACGGATGATTTCATCCATTCGAATTCCGAGTGATGATTCCTCTGCCGCCATTGCGAGTGCTGCCTCATAAAAGCTTCCTTCTTTTTGTTTTGCTCGAATCCGTCCTAAATCTCGATCCGCCACCCCAAAAATCGGCGATCGTAACAGACTGGCGAACGGGATATCTTGAAGTGGATTATCAATCGTCTTGAGCAATGCCATCATGATTTGAATTTCCGTCGCTTGGAAGTATCCGCCCGTCGTATCCGCATAGACCGGAATCTCATACTGTTCGAGCACTTCGACAAGCGCTTGGACACGCTTACCACGCGACCGTGCTAAGACGACGATATCGCGGTATTCACACGTTCGGAATCGGTTCGCTTTCGCATCGTAAATCAGATGTGGATGCTTCGAATCAACGAGTTCTAAAATTCGCGTTGCAATCGCTCGTGCTTCAACCTCTTCCTTTTCACTATCAAGTGGATCTATCAAGAGTAATTCAGGGTCGACTTGCTCTGATTCTAAATAACTTAAATTACCGAGTCGAAGGTGCGCCGCTTCATCGTAATCAATTTCTCCGACTGTCTCATCCATCACTTGGCGGAAGATTTGATTCGTTCCATCCAACACCTCGAGGCGACTGCGGAAGTTCTTTGTTAGATCGATCCGTGTTCCAACGTCGGTCTGTTGGAATCGTTTGAATTTCTCAAGGAACAATCCTGGCTCTGCATGACGAAATTTATAGATGGATTGTTTGACATCACCGACCATGAATAGATTTCCTGTCGCCTCATCCGTTTTCGAGACCAATTGGATGATGCGTTCCTGAACCTCGTTCGTATCTTGATATTCGTCGACGAGTACTTCAACGAAGCGTTCCTTCAGAAGTTTTGCCACGTCTGACGGTTGTCCTTCGTCCGTCAAAATCTCTAATGCAAAATGTTCAAGATCCGAAAAATCGACGATACCACGTTGTTGTTTCGCTTCGAGATAATCGCTTGCGAATTGACGCACGAGTGTAACAATCGTTTCTACATGTCGGAGCTGTGATCGTAAATCCTCCAAGTAATCAACACCTGTTTTTTGGACAAACAGTTCTTTCATTTTCTTGAATTCTGCAACGAGTCGTGTCCGCTCTGTCTGGAACGGTTTGATGCCTTCATCCCCGCGCGGACTTTTCCAACGACCGAATTCTACTGCTTGAAACGCAAGAGCAACCATCGACCATTGCCGTACTGACGTTTCAAGTACTCCAAAAGGAGCGATATCCTGTCGCATCATCTGTCCCATTTCCGTATATCCGGACTGTTCCAATTCAAAAGCAAGTTCTCGATAACGTCCTAATAGATTCGACAACGTCTCCCATTCCAGTTCGACCAATCGTTGCATGAGCGGAGACTCATCCGGATCGATTGGTTGATCGTACTGATTGATTAAATGCGCATAAAACGCTTCCGGATCCGGTAAGGAACGGGAAAAACGGTAGAGATTTGAAATCAGCGAAAGCATCGCTTGATCGTCCCGGTCTGATGTATAACTATCGATCAAATCATAGAATCCCGGATCCTCGGAGGCATAAAAGGACTCAAAGACTGCTTCTAAGACATCGTCTTGTAACAACAGTAATTCGGATTCATCGGCAATTCGAAACGCAGGATCCAGACCAATCCGGTAATAGTTCTCGCGGAGAATCGACAAACAGAACGAATGAATCGTCGTAATTTGTGCCCGGTTCATCAATTGACGCTGTTTTTTCAAATACAAATCATCCGGTGCCTCTTTGATACGTTGATCCATGACCTCGATGACTCGCGTTTTCATCTCACGCGCTGCTGCATTCGTAAAGGTAGCAACAAGAATCCGATCCGCCGACAACTCATCTTTGGGATCGATCAATCGTTGCGTCAGCCGTTCGACGAGGACAGCTGTTTTCCCTGATCCAGCAGCCGCTGAGACTAGGATATGTCCTCCCCTTGCTGAAATGGCTTGTTGTTGTTCTTCCGTCCAACGCACGCTCATTCTTCTTCCTCCTTCAACCGTTCCAGTACCTCTTTTTCAGACATCGGTTTTAATGGGCGATATTGATTCCCAAGCGATTCATCGAACTGACAGACTGAACGATACTCACAAAAACTACACGGTGTCCGCTCCTGATAATCGAATGGATTGATGGCAATATCCCCATCATAGATGTCTTGACTGCTGTCTTTTAATGCCTCCCATGCATGATCCATCAGCGCTGATAAATCTGCCTCTTGTACAACACCTTTCGTTTGCGTCTTATGCAGTCCGTTTTTTGTGAAGGTCACTTTGACGAGCGGTGATTTTTTTCGTTCATCGTACGCAATATGATCCATCGCTCGTAGTACCTCGTCATTCTCGAGAATGACGCCTTGCATTTGATAGGACTCGAGTAACAGTTGATTGCGCTCTTCTTCGTCAGCCGATAAATCGCCTCGTAGCATCGGGTTTTTGACGTGGAAATATAACGCACCAGCTGGTTTCGCCTGCTGTTGATAGAGCAACTCCGACTGTTCCACGACCGTCTTCAGATAAAGAAGCATCTGAATGGCAAGCCCATAATAGATTTCCGCAAAATCCAGTCCTCGAGCACTCGATTTGTAATCAATGATTCGAACGTATAGCTGATCACCAATCGTCGCCTGATCAATCCGGTCGATGCGACCCGTGAATTCAATTTCTGTTCCGTCTGGTAACGTAAAGCGTAATGGTGGGAACGTCGCGTTCCCAAAACTGATTTCAAATAAGTCGGGTTCAAAGTCTGTTCGTTTTGCTTGTTCAACAAGCATTTTAGCTGTTTGCTCCACGACATCCGTCAATTTTTTCTTGATATACCCGAACCGACTCGAACTCATCAAAATCGCATTCTGAATTTCCGGTGTCACCTTTTCGACAGCTTCTTTCGCCAGTGTCCCGCACGTTTCGCCGTCGAGCTCTCGCCAGTGTCGTCCAGAAGCTTTAATACTGAGCGACAAATCATTTAATGCGCCATGGAACAGATTCCCGATGTCTGGTGCTTCAAATTTATACAGCTTCCGCTCGCGTAAACGAAGTCCGTATCGAGCAAAATGCTTATACGAGCAGGCGTTATAGGTCTCAAAACGCGAAACGCTCGCTTGCAGTGAATCACCATATAGACGATGCGCCAACCCTTCCGGTAACGCTTCCGCTTGATTTTGATAGAACAAGGCACTTGAGAATAGACCCATTCGTTCGCGCCCTTGTCCGTTTTCAAGAAGTGAATTATATACTTGAAACCAAATTGGCTGAATCGGATAACGTCGTTGTAAACGGCGGAGTTCAATCGCCGTCGCTGCTGCCGCGCGATCGGGACTCGTCACGAAATCGAATTGTTCTTGCGGTGCGTGTTCCCCAGCTTCCGCAAAGTGTGTTTTGATCGGACGATCGAGCAACAGTTGTCGCTTTAATTGTTTTGTGATCGCTGCCGGCTGAAGCGCCTTTCCTTCTTCATCGACAAGTGCGTAACTAACATACAATGCTTCACTTGGAGCCATCATCCCTTGATACAGGTAAAACAGCTCATCATCAAACACATCAAGAGACGCTTTTCCAACCGGAATACCATGCTCATGTAAAAAGTCATGATCATTTTCAGACAGTAACTTTGATTGATCTTGAACGAACGGAATCAGACCATCATTCGCTCCTAGTAAAAAGACGACTTTTACTCGTTGTAATCGTCCACGGACATAGTCCGTCGCGATGACTTGATCGAGCGATGGCGGAACAAGTGCAAAACGAAGGCTCTCAAGTCCTGTCTCGACCATCTGGACGAACAAATCCGTCGATAACGTATGCTCAGGTGCAGCAGCTTCTAGCTGTTCGAATAGATGAAGTATCGCTTCGTACACTTGATCATGCTCTCGAGCAACAAGTAACTGATCCTGCTCTAGTGCCTGCTTACGCCATTCCATTAAACGTTCTGCAATTTTCTGTTCTTCAAGGAATTGATAAAGACCTTTCGTATACGCGCTCATCGTCTTTGCCTGCTTCAACCGACGGTGCAACGGTTCAATCAAGTCGACGACGAAGGTTCGTAAATGGTTCAGTTCTTCTTCTTGCGCAAGCTCCTCTTCCGTTAAGCGAACTTCCTCTGCTAAGCGTCGCTTTAATTGCCACGGTTGTTGCCACATTGACCCTTTAATGCCGCGTTCGAGCACGAACGTCTCGAAACGATCGAGCGCTAGACGCGCATCTTCTGCCGGCATCGGTAAGAGCTCCGTCTTCAGTAAACGAAAGACCGTTTCTTCCCGATAACCCGATGTCACGATGTCTAAAGCAGATTGAATCAAGTCAACGAGCGGATGATGGATCATCGACTCACGTTGATCCAAGAAATACGGAACATCATACATGCGGAAGGCTCGTTCCAAGTGATCCGCATACGGCTCTAGATGTCGCACGACGAATGCCATTTCATGAAATCGATACCCTTTTTGGCGAACAAGTTGAATCGCTTTCCGCACGGCTGATTCTGCTTCAACTTGCCGGTTGACTGCAGCTGTCATCTGAAAGCCGTCAATATCATGATCGACAGGAGGATATCCCGGCTTCAACAAGGCCTGCTCCAAATGTCGTAGCCCTTCTGATTGAAACTTGATTGGTTGATCATACAAGATTTCTTCGTATGGAATCGACAGCTCCTGCATTTGCCCGATCAATTGCATGTAGCAACGCTGGGACACACCAAAAGACGTTTGTTTTGCATAAGGATCCGCCGCGTCCATTGTAAAACTAATATGCATTTCAGCCACTTGTTGCATCAAGGCAAGCAGTACTTGTTGTTCCTGAAGCGAAAACTCATAAAATCCGTCGAGGATGATCGTCGCTTGATCCAGTCGCGCTTTTGGAAGCAACTCAAGTAACGTCGTATAATAATCATCCGCATGGAGTGCCTTATCGACGATTCGTTCCGCAAAGCGCTCATAAATCAACGCAAGGTCGTTCAATTTTGGTGACCGTTCGAGAGACCGATCACTCACTTGACGCAACATATCCGGCTCGATCAATGAGCGTTTAAACGACGCGATGAGTTCATCAAGTCCTTGGAAAAATCCTGGCATATTTTTCGTACGCTTAAAAATCTTTAACTCGTCTTCTGATTCCTCGACGACCTGTCGGAGTAATAATTGTGTTCCTGTCTCATCGAGAAATGGAATTGCTTGATTTCCGTAATCGCGTAAAATATGAAACGCAAAGCGCCGTAAACTCATGACTTCGAGACGAACAAGACCTGCTATCCGTTCATCTGTCGCAATCCGACGCTCCATTTCAAATGACATCTGATCCGGAACGATGAAATACATCTTCTCGCCTAGTGGTCGTTGCTCGAGTTCTTGTACGACGCGCTCAATCAATTGTGTCGTTTTCCCACTACCCGCACGACCAATGTGCATCTGGTTCATCAAGAAAACCTCCTCTACCTTTTTATGTATCATTATTATCGCACAAATAAGAACAAATGTACTGTTTTCGACGCATGTCTTTTCGATATGGATTTGCTATAATCAGAACACATCCTAATGTAAGGCAGGTGATGATTTTTGTCGCTCTATGAAATGCTTGGAGGCGAGCAAGTACTCACCTCTTTGATTCATTCGTTCTATCATCAAGTCTACCATGATTCCTTATTGCGTCCGTTATTCCCTGATGATCGACACCGTGTCGAACAGGCACAATTCGCCTTCTTGACCCAAATGACAGGAGGTCCACGCGATCCGAATCAACCGCCGACGAGTTTAGCGATGATTCACCGGTTATTGCCGATTCAAAAAGAGCATGCCATCCGTTGGTTGGAACTGATGGAAATAGCTTCTCTTGATACGATTCCAAATGAAGAAGCGCGACTCCAACTCCTCGAGCGATTACGGATTGGCGCAACGAATGTCTTACGTGTTTGCGAAGCACACCAGATGGACTGAGGGATTTTTCTTTCTCATCTGTCCATTTCCATGTAAAATAATAAATGGAGGCGATATAACATGACGGAAGAACAAGAACAACGACCGGAACTCGTAAAGAATGCGATTGAGCAAGCAGAAGCATCGACGAACGAGGACGATACACTCGAAGAAGAACAAACCGAAGAACAAAAAAAATTGGACCATATCAAAGGTCTCGTCACCCTTGAACGCGGTTCTGATTACTACCGTGTCGTTTTTTATGACGATCATAAACACTTGATTTTCAAGGAACTCGATTACGACCGTGTCGACTTTGTAGGTCGGTTCTACAATGATAGCTTTGATCCGACGAACTTGACGGAACTAGAAGAAATCGCAGACAAAGCACTTTCGACTTCTTTACGGAAACGATTCCTTTAAGACATAAAAAGAAGCCGTCCTCCAACTGGAGAACTGGCTTCTTTTTTATTGATCGGATTGTTTTTTCTTCCGACGAAGGACATAGGCAAGAACGCCACCTGCGACAGCGATTCCTGTTGCCGCCAAGATTGGAAGTAAGACTTTTTTATTAGATGCTAGTTTTTGTTTGACTTGTTCGAGTCGCGATTCATTCGTCTCTTTTAAGGCGATCGATGTTCGACGATTCATCGTGACATGCTTCGCAGCATCCGTCACAACGATTCGTTTCGTGACCCAACGGCGATTTCCGGCATCATCGACGACTAGTTGTCGCGCGCGTTTGATTCCTTTGATTCGTTTACCCGGTGTATTTTCCGGACGTACGATGCGAGAACTGATAAAGCGTCTGCCACCTGTCGCACCAAATCCAGGCTGCAATTTTCGGCGATTTAACCATTCATATGATTCATTCATCGTGTCGCGGTAAAAGTTACCGCTTCACCTCCCTATGATTTCTCTCTCTACTTCTTTCTCCTTACATAAGTAAGATTCCTGTTATGTGTTTCCACTTTTCATCGATTCTTAAACTCCGGCAATTGGAAGCGCCGTTGCATTTCATACGCCAGTTCCAACGTTTTGATTCGTTGCCGTTCGATGCTGTATGCGGATGCGTCCGTATCAATACATTGACCTGTCTGAAACTCTACCTGTACTTTTCCAGACTTTTTTTGAACAGTCTTCATTTGCTTGAAATTGATCCAAATGCATTCCGCCTTTTCTTTTGCGGTCGTCGGAAAAAATATCGTTTGTGCCTGCCAATCTACTAAAACAGGTGTCTTTCGGTTCGGACCAAGAATATGTCGCGCTGCTTCGATCCGTCCACGCATCGATGAACCAAAATATAAACAGGATTCTTCAATCAACTTAATCGGATGACCCTCTAAAATACTTTCCGAATGCTCCTTGATGACAAGTGTCTGTGGTTCACCATATTGACCATATCTTGGAATCAAAGCTAACGTTTCTTCCGTAACTGGGTATGACATCTCCTTCACTCCCTTCCTGAATTATATTGGTTATATCAAACTTCCTTCTACTCTGCATGAGTATACCGATTATTTCCTAATGAAAAAAACGAGATCCTAGGATCCCGTTTTTAAAATTCTTCTGGCTTTTTTTCCTCTTGTTCAATAAAGTGACGTGGGAAATTAAAAATCACACAAACTTTCCCGACTCCATTTCCCGCAGGGCGATTCTCAATTGCTACCGTACCATCATGACGCTCAACGATCCTTTTGACAATATAAAGACCAAGCCCGAACTTCCCTTCTTTGCCCCGTGAAAATTGATGAAACAAGGGCGAAGAGTCATCAAGTGGCGGTCCATCATTTTCAATTTCGATATGAACCTGATCCGCTGTCCCAGACAGTCGGATGTCAATTTGTGTTTCAGCATAACGAATCGCGTTGTCCATGACGTTTTCGAGTGCAACTCGTAATTGTTCCCCTTCACCAAGGACGATCCCCGCTTCTCCACTAACATGCCATTCGAGTGACTTCGTTCCAGAAAAACGATTTTTCAGCAGGTGTATCATCCGATCGATATCGACATTATCCCACGTCGAACGATCGAGCTCGAAATAGTCGAGCTTCGTGACGTAAAGAAGAGCCGCCACTTTTTTCTCTAATCGTTCCGCTTCCTCATCAATGACTGATACGGAGCCGGTTAAATCACCATCTGGATAGATCCCATCTGAAATGGACTGAGCATAACTTCGAATAACCATGATTGGCGTCTTCAAATCATGTGAAATATTTTGAAGCAACGATTTTTGTGCCTTATCCTGCTTTTCAAGATCCATCCGCATCGCATCGACGGACCGTGCCAGTCGACCGATTTCATCCCCACGATCGAGCGGAAGTGGTGTATCCCACTTTTGAGCCGCGATTTTCCCGACTGCTCTTTCGATTTCGACGAGCGGATGTGTCAGACGACGCGCCAACCAGAAGGCAATGAATAACGTAAAGATACTACCGATGATGACGACGAAGCCGATTTTTGAAAACAGTTGTGTAATCAGTTCTTGTCGATAAGCATCCCAGACGTAAGAGACACGATAGTAGGTTTCGCCGCTCTCTTCCATTTTACGAATACTATAATAAACGTCTTCTTTATCAAGACGCGTCGTATACTTTGCCGTAACTGTTTTTTGATCAATTGCATCACGGTACATCTGATTGATCAGTTGTTGCGGTGCCCCACCGTAATAAAGTTTTCCGTTCTTAGATAGCAATAGGATATTAACTGATCGAGATTCTTGTTTTCGACGATCGAATTCAATCGGATTATCTTGTAGCATCTCGATGACAGAGGCATCCTTCGAGAAGAAGACCTCACTATTCTCAAGCGTCGAATAGACCTGTTCATCGATGAAATTTCCGATCGATGAGCGGATGACAAGGAGAATGACTGCAGATAATGTGACGATGACGAGCAGAAACATCGCCCAAATCTGAAATCCGAGACTGCGATTTTTCATGCAGACACCAAGCGATAGCCAATACCATAGATCGTTTCGAGTTCCAGTTTCGTTAATTTCTTACGGACACGACGGACAAGATCATCGACGACGCGATCCGATCCGAAATAATCGTCACCCCAGACACTGACGAGAATCTGCTCGCGAGACATCGGCGTCCCGATTTGTGTCGCAAATAAAATCAGTAGATCGTACTCTTTTGAGGTTAGATCAATTTCTTGACCGTTCTCCTCGATGATTCGTTTCTCAGGATAAATCATATAATCGCCGTATTGAATGACGCCACTTTTCGGTGTCGCATACGTACGTGCTAAGATTTTTTTGACACGAATGACCAGTTCGCGCGGAAGGAACGGCTTCGCAATATAATCGTCCGATCCCATCTCAAGACCAATGATCTTATCGATATCCTCATCACGCGCCGAGATGAAAATGACGGGTGTCGTTTCATCATGTGCCTTGATTCGCTTAATCAATTGAAAACCATCCATATCCGGTAGCATGATATCTAAAACCCACAAATCTGGCTTCTCTACGATCGCAGAAGCAGCTGCCTCACCAGATGTAAACGATTTAACCTGCCAACCTTCTTGTTCCAAGTACTTTACGAGTACACGATTCAAGTTCACTTCATCATCAACCAAATAGATTGTATGCATGGCTCTCACTCCTCGACTAATGTGCTTTGTTTCAGTGTATCAAAGGAATTTCGCAAAATTATGGGAGAGTGGATAATAATTCAAAAAAACCTTTCTTTTCAAAAGAAAAGAAAGGCGAAGTCATAAATTTTCTATTATTTGACGAGACGGAGCGCTGGATACGCTACTTGCTCGTTCTTTGAAGTCGCAGGTGCCACCTGTTGACGTCGTTCCATTTTCACGACGTGCGTCAAAAATCCAACGCCGCCTCCTAGCAATACTGTTACACCCGTCATTAATAGAATCTCCATTTTCTTCGCCACCTTTTCCATCGCAATTGATAATCAGTATCATCCTCAAACTGACTATAGCATGCTTAAACGAAAATGAGAAGCGTTCTCACAAAATTAATCATCCAAAAACTTTTTTTGTTCTAGTTCATGACGTTTTCGAATGATTTCCTTCCAATCGAATTGTCCTTGTTCGAGTCCATTAATTAAAATTTCAGCAGTTCCGACATTCGTCGCAAGCGGCAAATCGTATACGTCACATAATCGAATGAGTGCCGAGACGTCCGGCTCATGCGGTTGGGCCGTCAGTGGATCGCGTAAAAAAATCACGATATCGATTTTTCCTTGTGCTACCAGCGCTCCGATTTCCTGATCCCCGCCGAGTGGACCTGACTTACAGCGATGGACGTGCAGATCGGTTGCTTCCATGATCCGTTGCCCGGTCGTTCCTGTCGCGTATAATGTATTTTTCTTAAAGAATGCGGCGTAAGCCCGTGTAAACCCCATCATCTCATCCTTTTTCTCATCATGTGCAATCAATGCGATATTCATTCGTATCCCCTCCTTCTTGTCTATGCACAGAAAAAGAACTTCAGAAACCTGAAGTTCTTGAGACAGTCATGAATTCGTCGGTTGTTTCTTCAACACGGTCCGTAAAATCTTTCCGGTCGTATTACGAGGTAATTGATCGATGAACTCAATCTGTGTCGGACATTTATATTTCGCGAGTGATGTAGCACAGAATGCCTGCGTTTCCTCTTCCGTCATCGTCTCACGAGCAACAACGAATGCTTTGACGGCTTCGCCCATCTCCTCATCCGGTATACCGATGACGGCGGCTTCGATGACGTTCGGATGCTGATAGAGGACTTCTTCGACTTCACGCGGGTAGACGTTGTACCCACCGACGATGATCATATCTTTTTTGCGATCGACGATATAGAAATACCCATCTTCATCTCGACGAGCCAAATCACCCGTATATAACCAGCCATCGCGTAACGTCGCTTGTGACTCTTCCGGCATCTTGTAATAACCGGTCATGACGTTTGGTCCCCGAACGATCAATTCTCCGACTTGACCATCTGGTAATTCTTGTCCGAGTTCATCGACGACTTTGTTTTCGACATCGACGATCGATGTACCGATCGAGCCTGGTTTTTGAACACCATTGACCGGATTGAAACAAGTGACGGGTGATGCTTCCGATAAACCATATCCTTCGAGGATATGACATTGGAATGTTCGATCAAATGCTTCAAGGAGCGGCACTGGAAGACTCGCTCCTCCTGAGACGAACAAACGTGTTGATTCAAAATAGGTCGCATATTCTGGATGAGCCTTCACGGTTTGCAGTAAGAAATTATACATCGTTGGCACGCCTGCAAAAATCGTCACCTGTTCTTTTTTCGCTAACTCAAACGTCTCTTGTGGTGAAAAACGTGAAGCAATGATGATTGACGCTCCATGTGCGAGTGACGCATTGACGACGACCGTCAAACAAAAGACATGGAACATCGGTAATACGGCAAGTGTCCGGTCGTTACTGGATACATGTAGATAATCCCCAATCGAGCGCGCATTCGACGTCAGATTACGGTGGGATAACATCGCACCTTTTGGTTTTCCTGTCGTTCCACTCGTATAGAGAATGACAGCGATGTCGTCCAGTTCATTCGTCACTTCGGTCAAGGGATGTTCGATTTCGAGCCAGCGATCGAGCGTGATGAACGTCACTTGTTGATGTGTTTCGTTTGGTCCTTCTTGATCCGCGTAAGGAACAGAGACGACAATCTTAAGATTCGGTAAATGCACGAGACGATCTTTTGCAGCTTCGACGAGCGGTGCAATCCCTAAAATCCCCTTCACATCACCGTTCATCAGGATATACCCGATTTCATCCGGTGTGTATGTAGGGTTGATCGGAATCGCGATTGCCCCTTGTTTCATGATGGCGTAATATGCCACTAGGAATGCTGGGCTATTCCCTAAAATCAGCGCGACATGATCGCCTTTTCGGATCCCGTTCGCTTCAAGCGCACCGGCTGCCCGGTGAAACTTCTCGACAAACTCACGATAGCTGACTTGCGTGTCCTCAAACACATACGCCGTTGTGTCTGGATGTGTTCGAGCAGTTTCTTCGACGGATTGAATCAATCCAAGCATGAGCAAAATTCCCCTTTCGAATGAATGACTATTCATTTTTTACGTAAAAAAAATCCATACGTAGTCAAAAGCGACCGTATGGATAGTGTAACACTTTTTGGAAACGTTTTCACAGAGTTTCTTTTTAACCGTTGACGATGACGCCACCGTTTAAGTGAAGGACTTGTCCTGTCATATAACTTGAATCGTTACAGGCGAGGAAAACATATGCTGATGCCATCTCGGCCGGTTGCCCTGGGCGATCCATCGGTGTATTTTTCCCGAATGTCTTGACTGATTCATGCGGGAACGTTTCCGTGATGAGCGGCGTCCAGATCGGACCCGGCGCGACGGCGTTGACACGAATGCCCTCTTTTGCCAGATTCATTGAAAGACTCCGCGTGAAGCTAACGATTGCTCCTTTAGTAGCGGAGTAGTCGATCAATAATGCGTTCCCCTCGTATGCTGTCGAAGATGTCGTATTGATGATGGCAGAACCAAGTGAAAGGTGCGGTAAAGCAGCACGGGCAAGACGCATCATTCCGAAGATATTTGTCTTGAACGTCTTCTCCATCGAATCATCCGTGATATCCTTCAGACTATCTTCTGGTTTTTGCATACTTGCATTGTTGACGACGATATCTAAGCGACCGAAATGGTCGATCGTTTTTTGAACAAGTGTTTCACAGTAGTCTGCGTCCCCAATATCTCCTTTAGAAAGTAGGACTTCGCCTCCTAATTCTTCAAGACGCGCCTTCGTTTCTTCTGCTCCTTCTTGATCGCCATAGAAAGCAATGACGACCTTTGCCCCTTCACGGACATAAGCAATCGAGACAGCACGACCGATTCCAGAATTGCCGCCTGTGACGATTGCGACCTTTCCTTCAAGCTTACCTGCTGCCTTATAATCATCACGCTCATAATAAGGTAACGGTTGTTCGTCCTCCGTCTTCGGTAATTGTTTTGAAATCTGTTCAAAATCGATAAAGTCCGTCAACGAACCTTCTAAAAAGTTATCTTTATTATAGCCCATGAAAAAAACTCCCCCTATGCTGTTGATAGAAGGAGTTTTCCCATAAAGACTTACGCTAAAACGTCTAGCACCTCATCAAGTTCGACGGCGCCGAAATATTTTTTCAATTCGTACCGACCGAGCACTTCGCGAAGAGACGCGCGATCATAACGTGTACCTTCAAGCGCCCGTGCGATTTCTTCCGCGTCCTCGACGCCAAAGAAGTCACCGTAAATCTTCGCTTCTTCAATGATGCCTTTTTTGACATTCAATCGGAAGTCAATCGTTCCGATCGGGAAACGTTTTTTTTGAATAACATCGAATTTCGGTGATTTTCCGAAATTCCATTCCCAGTTGCCATAACGTTCTGCCGAGATGGCACGTACTTTATCCCAGTCTTCTTCAGTTAAGATATACCGTTCAATCTCTTTCCCTTCATAGATCGAGGCAAGGAGATGATCGACGAATTGTTCCATCGTCAACGGTTCTGTCAGGAATTCCGAGATGTTCGCGACACGGCTCCGAACCGATTTAATGCCTTTGGAACGCATCTTCTCTTCACTGACGACAAGCGCATTGACGACTTCTTCGATGTTCGAATCGAGCATCAGCGTACCATGACTAAACATCCGTCCTTTTGTCGTGAACTGGGCATTCCCGCTAATTTTCCGGCTTCCGACATGAATATCGTTTCGTCCAGATAACTCCGCTTCGACACCGAGTTTATGCAGCGCTTGCACGACCGGCTCCGTGAACTTTTTATAGTTGTTGAACGAATCACCGTCATCTTTCGTCAAGAAACTGAAGTTCAAGTTTCCTTCATCATGATAAACAGCGCCACCGCCGGAAAGACGACGGACGACGTGGATGCCGTTTTCCTCGACATACTTCAAATTAACTTCTTCATTCGTGTTCTGGTTTTTTCCGACGATGATGGATGGACCGTTGATATAAAACAAGAAATAGTCTTCTTCATTGACGTTCAGGTTGTTCAAGATGAATTCTTCGACAGCGAGATTGATTCGCGCATCGCGAATCTCAGGATGGAAGATGAATTTCATAAGGGTTTCGTGCTCCTTTGTGATGGAATCATAATGTGATCAGTTACAGCCGTCGACACCACACGCATCACCTTCAGCGATGATTTCAAGTGTTTGTTCTTGGCGGATCTTCGCGAAGACTTGTTCGAATGCTTCTACTGGTTGTGCGCCGGAAATAGCATATTTTCGGTCGAAGACGAAGAACGGTACACCACGAACACCGAGTTGTTGCGCCATTGCTTCTTCTTCTCGAACATCTGTCGCCAGTTCTTCTGAAGCGAGAAACGCTGTGACATCTGCTTCAGCAAGTCCTGCTTCTACTGCGATCCGCGTCAGAATGGTTGGGTCATTCAAATCTTCTCCATTCATGAAATAAGCTGTGAACAAAGCTTCCGATACTGCATTCATCTTACCATGTTTTTTTGCAAATTGAGTCAGGCGATGAGCCTCGAATGTATTGGCTGGGATGACACGATCCATCTCATAGTGCAAGCCTTCCTGACGTGCCGTATCAACGACACCTTGCGACATATTCCGTGCTTGCTCGAGAGTCGTTCCATATTTTGAAGCAAGAATTTCGTATAATCCTTGCGTTGGTACTGCTGGTGCATCTGGATCGAGTTCAAAGCTTTTAAATTCGACCTCGACATCCAACTTTTCATTCGCAATCGCTTGTTCTAGGCGACGCTTCCCAATATAACAAAACGGACATGCATAATCCGACCATACTTCTACTTTCATCTGTGTTCTCTCCTTTTTGTGCGATATCATACTTTAAGCATAGTCGCCTCTAGGCAGAGTTGCAATCTTTCCGCCCAGGTCGATTCAAATATGTTCAAAAAAAGAACCAAGATCGTTTTGATCTTGGTTCTTTAGTGCGTTCATCGCTTATTCTGTTACAAGCGCGTGTGCTGCATCTTCGATCTCAATATCGAGTTCTTTCGTGTAAGCAGCTGTTTGTTCTGCTGTCCAGTTCAAGACAGTTTTCATTTCTTCGATGACCGCGTCTTTGTGAGCACGAGCCCAAGCAATGTCGAAGAAGACAGCACCTGTACGACGGATGAAGAAGTCAATCGGACGAGCGACCATTTCATGTTCGATACCATAGTGAAGTTGTGCGTAGACAGAACGAGGAAGATCTGTCGTAGCAGCATCATATGCTGCTGCATATTCAAGTACTTTCGGTAAGTTCGAACCGTAGCGTTTTGCTAAGAATTGAACTTCCTCTGTTGTTAGACCATTCGTTGCTGTTTGAGCTTTTAGGAATTCAGCAAATCCTTTTGCTCCGCCGACATGTCCACCCGACATTGGCATGTTTTTCGTCGAGCAACGTGCATACGCAACGTTTTCTTCTTTTTTCAAGAGTTTAGCAACGAGATCAACGACGTGCTCACCCATTTTACGGTATCCAGTCAATTTCCCACCCGCAATCGTGATGAGACCTGACTCAGACTGCCATACTTCATCTTTACGAGAGATTTCAGAAGGATCTTTTCCTTCTTCATAAATCAATGGACGTACACCAGCCCAGCTTGATTCCACGTCTTCCGCTGTCACTTTAAC